>JANNRV010000132.1:0-7123 GCA_031401775.1 Bacteroidia bacterium
CCCGCACCAGTCATCTTAAAGGATTAAAGATTGGCATCATGGGGTGTATTGTCAATGGCCCTGGTGAGATGGCAGACGCAGACTATGGTTATGTTGGTTCAGGGCCGGGACGAATTACTTTGTATCGAAGTAAAGACGTGGTCAAACGCAATGTTCCCTCGGCTCAGGCCGTTGATGAATTAATAGGTATTATTCGTGAGGATGGCAATTGGATAGATTAATCGTATAAGTATGGAAAATCAAGAATCAAAAGCGCCCGTGGAGAGGAAGAAACTTTCGCTGCGTGAGTTTTTTTCAATGGGAGAGGTTGGAGAATATTTCTTTCGGAAGAAGGATCCCAATCGCCCGGTGAATATCAATATCAAAATGATGCACGGCATCAATAAGTTCTCCATACTTATTTTCCTGATCGGAGTCTTATATCTTATTTATAAGCTGGTTCTTAAACCGTTGTTCTAGCCTGAACCTGGAATCGTATAGAAGCTATTGCCTTTCAAAGAAAGGAGTCACCGAAGAGTTTCCTTTTGGAGAAACTACCCTTGTCTTCAAGGTAATGGGCAAGATGTTTACCGCCACCAATATTGTCGAGTTTGAAAGTATCAATCTCAAATGCGATCCTGAGATCGGCACACTTTTGCGAGAGCAATATCCTTCTGTTCTTCCTGGCTATCATATGAATAAAAAGCACTGGATTACAGTCCTGATGGATGGCTCTATTTCCGACAAACTGGTAAAGGGATGGATAGAAGCCTCTTATGAATTGGTCGTGGCTTCGTTGAGTAGAAGGATTAGAAGCGAATTAGAGGCTTTGTAGCCTGAAAATCAATATTTTACATTTTGGTTACATTTCTTACATCCTCCGGATTACTTACAGTTTATTCTCTATTTTTGTTGATTGTGACTATGCCATGGCATGAATAAGGTATTCCTATTTGTAGTTGGTTCCCTTTTGATCATCAGTGCGTGCAGCACCCAGAAGATGGTATGCCCTGCCTATCAGAGTGCTTTCATTCATGATCAAGTTGCCCTTCGAAAGAAATTCAGCTATTTCAATGAAGATTCTACACCTAAGGTCTATACCGTTAGCAAGAATAAATACCTGATTATACCTGAGCAGTCCTACCGGAAGAAGATTCGTAGCATGCAGACCATTGAGATGAAACCCATCTATCCGAAGGTTCCGGATTCACTGCAGGCAAAAGACGATGAATTCACTGCAGGCAAAAGACGATGAATTTAAAGGAGCGGAGCAAGATGAAACCCCGGTTGACAGTTTAGCAGCCACAAGTAAAGAAGCCGAAGATAGCGTTTATGCGATTTCAAAAGATAAGGAAGTACGCGTGCTTAAGTATGATCGTGATAGTGCCAAGTATCGGATTGTGAATGTACGTTATACGTCAGATCAGGATATATATATGTGGTATTTCCGCGATGTCTTAGTTCTTCCCGATGTGAAAGCTGCTATGGCGGAAGAAAAAAATGCAAAGGAGGGTAAGACAGGTGTTACCGCAAAGGGTAAAAAGGAGAAACTAGGCATAAGGGGTTTCTTTAGGAATATGTTAAGGAAGAAACCTAAGTCAGATTCCACGGCTGTTGAAAGCCCACCATCATCGCCTTCTTTAGATTCGACTTCTGTAGTGGAGAAGAAAGAAAAGAAGGGTGGTTTATTCAAGAGAAAGAAAGGCGAGCCAAAAGTTACAGAGAAGCAACCTGAGAAGAAAAAAGATCCGGCCAAGAAGGAAGAGGATGATGGATTCTGATCTTTTCTTAACTCAATCAAACAAACTTAGATTTCCAAACTGATCTGCCGCAGGCGCGGGGAGCAGCAAGGCAGCACTATTGACGTTGATGGAATTGATCTGCGGTGAGATCGTATACGCTTCCATCCTCGTGGCCGGAACGCTGGTCAGCATACCCAGCAAGTCGGACTCAAGTGTCTCCAGGTTAAGCCATTTCTTTTCCAATGATTTATCAATAATAACAGGCATTCGTTCTGAAATAGGTAAAACCAATTCATTGGAGGGCACGGTGATGATGGAGAAGGTGTGAAAGGATTCACCCTGTTCATCATCATATTCTTCCCACAACCCTGCAATGGAAAATACTTCCCTGCTCTTCAAAACTAAACGGAAGGGAATCATCGCTTTTTTGCCTATTTTCTTCCAGCCATAAAAACCATCGGCTGGTACAATACACCTTCGCTGCATAAGGTTCTTTTTCATGACCGGCTTCTCTGAAAAGAGCTCAGTCCGCGCATTGATTAATTTTTCGCTGATGGTTTTATTTTTTGCCCACTGTGGGGCCAAACCCCAGTAGAAAAAGGACAAGCCTTGGGATCCTGTATTGGTAATGATGGGTAGAAGTTGAGATGGAGATGCATTATAATTAGGTTCGTATGCGGGAGATATTTCTATCGCATAGCGTTCGGCTAATTGATCTGCAGTGGCGGCAAGGGAATAGCGGTTAACCATGAGATTGAAGAAACTCTAGTGCTCTGAGTTCCGACCAATATACTCCATTTTGGTCGAAGCGGGAAAAACCAACATGGCCACCTTGATTCGGCATTTCTAATTTTACCATGGGATGATTTTTTAACGGTTCGATGGGGTAGCACTCCTTACTTAAGAAAGGATCATTTTGGGCGTTCACAATAAGGGTTGGAATTTTGATTTTCTGAACATAGTTGGTTGAACTGCATTCCTCATAATAATGCAATGCATCGCGGAAACCATGGATAGGAGCGGTGTACCGATTATCAAATTCAAGAAGGCTGCTGATTTTATCAATGCCTGAAATATCGAGGCCCTTCATTTTTTCTGATTTTAACTTCACTTTAGTTTTAAGGCTTTTTAGAAATCGCTGAGCATAGAGCCAATTCGAACGCATTGAAATTTTCAAACAGCTCGTATGTAAATCCATAGGAACAGAAAAAGTTATAGCGCTGATGATCGAGGGATGAACCGAGTCTCCGCGCTCACCCAGGTATTTGAGCGTTAGGTTTCCGCCCAGGCTAAATCCGATTAACGAAATATGCTGATAGATTCCTTTTGCCAAAGCGTGATGAATTACGGTTTCCAGATCATCGGTAGCTCCGCTGTGATAAAAGCGAAGCTGGCGATTCATTTCTTCACTGCAACCGCGGAAGTTCCAAGTCAGCGCATCATACCCTGCTTTGTAGCAAGCGAGGGCCATGCCACGCATGTAAGCACGTGATGTATTTCCTTCAAGTCCATGAGAAATAATGACAAGATGAGAAGAGTCAAGAGCCAGCCAATCTAAGTCAAGGAAATCATTGTCGGGCGTTGTGATTCGTTCTCTGGTATAGTCGGGGGCTGCTACTTTTCTAAAGAGCGCTGGATAAATGGTCTCTAGGTGAGCATTGAAAAGAAAGGCCGGTGCTTTGTAAAGGATGGATTCAAAATTCAAGATTCAAAATTTAGCTTTGAAAAGAATGGAGATATTCGGTGTAAGGCATACCATCTTTAGTTTTCAAACAATCAAGGTCATTTCGAGCGTGAGCGAGAAATCTGCGAACGTGCTTATTTTATTATATTGATGTGCGTAACTCCCGGGTTCACTCACCAGCCCATTCTTTTTTTCAATGCGGTAATATGCTCCAGATGATGATCACCATGCCAGGCATATAGTCCCATCAATGTTTCCAGCGTCACGAGCTTTTTAGTATCGGGATGTGTAAAGGCTCTCTTTAATTGGTGAGGAGTTAAACCTGTTAGCAAAATCACCCATTTTTCATGGAGGGCTGTTAAGAGGTTCAGGGATAAAGAAGGATCTGCTTTTGTCTCGGGTGTTTCCGCCCAGACTTTTTCAAAATAAGCTTTGATCACCGGGGCGTCTTCGGTCAACGTCCACTTTACTCTGATGTAGGCGTTCATGTGACTATCTGCTACGTGGTGAATAACTTGCCGCACCGTCCAGCCTCCTTCGCGATACGGAGTATCGAGTTGTGATGGATTTAAATTACTTATCACTGCCTCAAGTTTCTGGGGGAGATCAGCGATGCGTTGAATAAAGTCTTTTAGGTTTTGAGAGGTATAATCTTCTTGAGGAGAAAATTTTCCAATGGGGTAACGCAGATCTTCTGACATAAAATTTAATCGTTGGAGGCTAACGCTGCTTCCTCTTCAGTATACGGTTTATTCAGTTTTACAGGATTGCTCTTCTTCTTTCTTTTCTTCCTCACCCGAATATTAAATAATTCAATCAACAAGGAGAATGCCACTGCAAAGTAGATGTAGCCTTTGGGAATGACATAGTGCAACGACTCCAGGAAAAGCATGAACCCAATCAAAATCAAAAAACCAAGCGCCAGCACTTCCATCGAAGGATGCTTTTGAATAAAGCGACCGATATGGCCGGAGAAAAACATCATCACACCGATGGAAATAATTACTGCTATAATCATAATGATGACCTGATCAACAATACCGATAGCAGTTAGGATAGAATCAAACGAAAAGATGATATCCAGCAACACAATCTGGACAATAGTTCCCGACATGGTGACCACTGCCTTTTTCTTCCCACCGCCTTCCTCCTCGTCCTCGTCCTCGCCCTCCATCTCGTGGTTGATTTCCATGGTACTTTTGGCGATGAGGAAGAGACCTCCAAAACCAAGAATCAAATCGCGACCACTAAAGGCCATAGCATGATCAATGGCAAAGTTAGCTGGGATAGTAAAGAGGGGTTCTGTGAAGGTGATGATCCAGGTAATCCCGAGTAAAAAGAGGATCCGAACCAGCATGGCCAAGGCAAGTCCAAAATTGCGGGCTTTCTTGCGGTCCTCTTCCGGCAGCTTGTTAGATACAATAGAAATGAAGATGATGTTGTCTATTCCGAGTACAATTTCAAGGAAGCATAGCGTAAGAAGAGCGAGCCAGGTATCGGCTTTGAGGAAGAGTTCCATGCGTCTTAATAGCTAAGTTTGTTTAAGAATCAAGTGGTTAAATTAAGCAAAGCATTGAACATTTTAAAACCTATTTTCTGTTGTTTTTGGGTTTATGGAGGTGTGCATGGTAGGATTCACTTTCACTCCTACGTCTACTACGAGGACCTTCGTGGGCGTGTGTGCGGAAGCGAAGCCCGTCCGACCGGAGTCATCCGGGCGGGTAGTTCCCTAATGTTGTGAGGAGTTTCCTTTTCCTTTCATACACGGGGATCGCTTCGTTCCACCTCACAATTCCATCGCAGTCACTCGCGAATGACGATAGCGGTTGGGGATTCTCTTTCACGCTTACGTCAACTACGAGCATCAGCGTTTGACTTGTGCGCTGGCGCGAAGCCGTCCGACCGGGAGTCATCCGGGCGGGTAGTCCCCTGATGTCGGGGCAACCGCTTTCATATTGGGGGATCGCTTCGTCCCTCCCTTTTGCCATCGCACGTACTCGCGAATGACGACATTGGTTAGATTCATCTTCGCACTTTTGACCTTCACCACTTCTTTATCACGTTATACAAATCATCCCACTTGGGGTTCATGGTGTTGATCAGGTCGAGCTTCTTCTTTCTAGATCCTGCTTTGAGTTGTTTTTCTCTGGCTATGGCGTCTGTTATGGTTGGAAGGCTTTCAAAATACACCAGTTTGTTGATATGGTACTTTGCAGTGAAACTAGTTGGATAGAATTTATCACGATGTTGTGAAATTCGTTTTGGCAGGTCTGAAGTGACTCCGACATAGAGCGTTGTATGATGCTGGTTTGTAAGAATGTAAACGCTGCCGCCTCGTTTCATTATGTGAAGTTAGTAGGGGAGGTTGTAACTTGAAAATGGCACCTTCTTCGTACAAGGGGATCGCTTCTCCCTGCCCGCTTACTGCTGCAGGTGCTCGCGAATGACGGTATGGTGTAGGATTCCTTTTCACCCTTACGTCAACTACGAGCCAGCCTTTGCCGGCAGGCAGGCATCTGGGTGGGATTGTGCAGTGGCGCGAAGCCCGTCCGACCGGGAGTCATCCGGGCGGGTAGTCCCCTGATGTTGGGGTTATCTTTTCCTTCCTTTCACATTTGGGGATCGCTTCTCCCGATAGCAATCGGGATCGCGAAGAACGGTAGGGTTGGAGATTCAATTTCACTCTTACGATGAGCACTCATTTGCTACTTCTGAATTCTTCAGATTTCTTTTTAAAATATTCTATCTCTTGTTCAGGTGTCATTCCCTTTATTATTTGGGAAACACGATCACGTTGCTGCCGCATAAATTCTACGGCATCAAACTTTTTCTTGGTTTTAATTTCAGTTTTCATATTCCATTAATTCTTTAGGCGATCTTATCTCCAGTGTATGTAAACCCTCTTTAAGATTGATAGAATTATAACCTCGTATTCTTTTAAGGTTCACAATATGCCGGAAGTTCCAACTGACAAGGACGTCAGCATTATTTAAAGTTGCTAATGCTATGTGCCTGCAGTCTGAGCGACTTGTTTCCCCCACAACCCCCTCTGCAATATAAAGTTCAGCTAACGTGATAGCATCTTCGGTCAATTTTACAAACTCAAGTTGTTCCCCGGGCAAACTTTTATAGAAAGTCTTAATTTCATTGGGAGCATTAATAAGTTCTTCTTCCAACAGACTAGAAACAATTAATACTATCTCAGCTCTAAAAGCCTTATCAAAGAATATTTTGGTAAAAACATCAAATTCAGCATCATACATTCCTCCAACGACTGAAGTATCAATATAAATCCGCTGAATCATTCATAAATTTAGCATTTTTAGTTGACTCATAAAATGATAGGACAGTCTTGTTGCGCGTCTGTACCGCGTACTGTTAAATTCTACACGCGTTACAAACGCGCCCTAACGAGTGTAGTCCCCAGATGTTGGGGTTGGTTTGAACTGACACAGGTTATTGAACAGACCCCAAAGTAGACCACACTCATCGCACTCTCGCATTGGCACATCACACTTTAGGACTAACCGTCCGCAAAATGCACCGTACCCATCGCACTGCTGCACCGGCCGTCCACAAAATGGACCGTACTCATCGCACTCTCGCATCGGCACATCACACTTTAGCACTATTTATCGTTTTGCCCTTTCTAGCCCAGGGAACGATTTAAAAACACAAAAGCCACCTCATACTCTGAGATGGCTTTTAGTATTAAAAA
>JANNRV010000133.1:0-30777 GCA_031401775.1 Bacteroidia bacterium
TTTGTTTTCCAAGGTTTCATTTCATTGGTGAAGTACACAACCATTTCAATCATCTTTTCCAGGTGAGGCATACGATACCCTGTGAATTCATCGGGCAGTTTTTCCCCCATAGCATACTCTTCAAAATCGAGAATGAATTGCAACCTTTCCTTTTGTTTGAGTTCATGTACACGGTCAATTATCTTAGAAAGCTCCTTACCATCGTACACCTTACTCAGTTTGCGAAGCTTTTCAAACTCTTCGGGTTCCTTTGCTAGTTGCATGAGCCTGGCGTTTGATTCGCTTGGTATTTCACCGCTCTCATAGTTTCGATATACATTCACTCCAAACCCAAGTATCTCTGCCATCTTACTAGCAGGAACACCGTATTTCTTGCGAATAGAAATTATTTCGTCAGGAAAGGGTAAGTGATACTTTGCCCTGTACTGATTGTACAATTGGTTGAGATTCACTTCATCCAACTTGGTGTCAGTAAATTGCTCCTTACTGTCCTCACACAGGTAATAATGGTACAGAACTTCGAATTCTTCTTTACGGAAGGTCATAGTTCTAGCTTCCTTTTTCAAGGGCATTTCTTTTCCAGTGACTGGACTTTTCATAGCATATTATTTTTTAAAAGGATAGGCCATTGCTTTTTCTGAAGTATGAAAGGAGATACAGATAGATTCCCCGCCAACTTCACCCATCGTAATTTTAATATAGACTTCAGTCTTCTTTACAGTTTTACCAAATACCCACATGCCACCAGTCTTATATAATGTATCTGGTAAGGGTCCTTCGCTGAAGTCATTTACTTGTAACTCCATAACTATAGTTTCTCTTTGCTTGGGCGTAATCTCTAAATCAGCTAATGCTTGAGCATTCTTACCACGTTCATCCCGGAAGAGAATTGGCCAAATGTTGGCCTTTACCTTGAAATTCTGGAGGAACCTTTCTACTTCCTCCCGGGAAGCTATACCTTTCACTAAAGAACAATGATTTAACTTTAAAGTATAAAAATATACAGATATTTAAAAAAAAACAACTTTAAAGTGTAATATTTACAGGAACATATGAAGGAATCAATTTAATTGCTCCAATATCTGCAATTTTAGGGTGCTGTAAAGCTCAACGTATTTGGCATTAATGGATAGTAAGATTAAACATGTTGATCTGATAAAAGCGAAGGGTCAATTTCAAATTGATTGCAGCCATGCTATTTTCAGTGAGGGAGAAATGGAAATTCTAAAAAATATGGTCATTGGTTTCAAGCAATGACAGATGGGGGACTCGATCCAATTACTCCAGAGCAAGTTAGATTTGTGGAAGTTGCACGACACCATGAAAAGCCTGTTACTGTTTTCGAAAAAGTTTGGTTTAAATATTTAAGGCGCAAACGATTAGAGTTTGAATTGGGTGATAGACTTAATGCACACTACGAGCTTGAGGATGATACTTTTTACAATAGGGCAATGGCCAGTCAATTGCACAAAACATTGTTTCGTGTGATTACCGAGAATCACAAATCATAAATCTTATAGTCGAGCATCGTCTCCGTTTCGGGACGATGTGATAAATCTTAGTTATTGTTGGTCGCCTGACTAACATCTAATAAACCCTTTCAATATTAATACATCTACGTTTGAAACGATGAGCGCGCGGGCCTGGCAAAATAGCGGGTGTGTGATGGCACGAGGGCGGAAGCCTGCCCGTCCGTTCAGGCGGGCATTATTTTGCCTAGCGTTTTTGCATACTTTTTGGGCAATGCAAAAAGTATGAGCCGCCCGGCTCGAGGGCAAAAGAAAGCGTTAGCCTAATTTAATTCTCTTTAGCAACCCTCGTTCTTGTTGGTCTCCTGTCCACCACTAACGAAAGACGACATTCTTGCCTAAGCACCAAAACTTATAACATAAGCATCGGCCAAACACATTATCGCGTCAGCCATTAATACATAGGCTCTGATCAAAGGCATTATTGTATCAAATCATTTATACATAAGCTCCGGCCAAACTCGCAAGACCACCCGATCATTCTCTGATGAGCATCGGCCAAACACAGTATCACGTCAGCCATTTGTAGATAGGCATCGGTCAAACTCACACAAACACCCGAACAGTTGTAGATAGGCATCGGCCATTTGCACATGAGCTCCGGTCAAACGCACATACGCACCCGCACCGAATTGATGAAAATAAATTTTTAATAAAAGAGATTTTATCGTGAAAAAATGCATGCAAACGTGCCAATGCCTTTCGGGTTTCATCAACGATAAAATATATAGTTTATAAAATAGTTGAAAAAAGTAAAACATAATAAAACCTGCATCGTGTATGGGCCTATAACACTTAACAAACACTGTTATGTCACATGTTAAAAACGTGCAAGCCTTTGGGAAGCTCACGGGCATCTGCACCGGGTATGGAGGAACTTATAACCCCGGACAACAAAACCTCCAGGTGAATGCGATGACCACCTTGTTGAACATCGCGCAACAATCGATGGAAGAGGTAAGCGAAGCGCAGACGATCTACGACAACGCCACCAACCAGCGAGTCACCGGGTTTAAGGGAATCCGCAAGCTCAGCTCACGCATTGTAAACGTGCTGAAGTCGAGCGGAGCTCATCCACTCACGGTACTCGATGCACGGGGCAGTTCGCAGAAGGTATGGGGAAAGCGTACGCCAAAACGAGAGCCAGAACCAAACGTAAAGGAAGGTGAAAAACCAAAGTCATCCTTTGCTCGTGGTAGCGACTATGCGAGCATGGCGTATCACTTTGCCCGTCTGGTGGAGACCATCTCTGCCGAACCGAAGTACAATCCCAATGAGATGGAGCTATCCGTAGCGGGTATCATCCAGCGGCTGGCCGAACTCAGGGGTTTGAACGAAGTGGTGACGCAAGCGGAGATCGGCCTGAGTCAGGCGCGCAGAAAACGAGATGCCATCTACTACAAAGGAGAGGGCAACCTGTTCAGCACGGCTTTGGCAACGAAGCAGTACGTACGCGGTGTGTTTGGTTACAACAGCAACCAGCACCTGGAAGTAAGGAGACTACGTTTCACTAAACCCAAGTTGTAATGCCATCGATCACAAATTAAAAACCTCTGCGGTCAGACTGCGGAGGTTTTTTTATGGGCATAACACAACACATCAAATAAATACAACTATGAAACCGCTTTATAGTCCAGCATCGTCTCCGTTTCGGATGACATAAACCATGGTCAGCAACGCATCGTCCTCTTCGAGAGACGATGCTTGACTGTAAATTCAAATGGGTAAGCACAAGGGAGTGTTTGCATCTTGCTTCATTTTTGTAGATTGATGCCCTGTAACATTTTACGATCTTAACAGTCATTGCACTTTACGTCATACTACGATGAATGAACAGAAAAAAGAATTGGTTGGTACCCCCCGTAAAGCGGGGGTTTGGTATTTGGCTTTGGCTATTTCCGGAGTGGTGGGTTTTCTCGTATTACATCCACAGATCTATGTATCGGGCGATCTGCCACAAACAGTTGCCAACCTCTAGTCGAGCATCGTCTCCGCTTCGGGACGATGATCAGTAGTTGCACAAGGGAGTGTTTGCATCTTGCTTCATTTTTGTAGATTGATGCCCTGTAACATTTTACGATCTTAACAGTCATTGCACTTTACGTCATACTACGATGAATGAACAGCAAAAAGAATTGGTTGGCACCGCCCGTAAAGCAGGGGTTTGGTATTTGGCTTTGGCTATTTCCGGAGTTGTGGGTTTTCTTGTATTACATCCACAGATCTATGTATCAGGTGATCTGTCACAGACAGTTGCCAACCTGATTGAACAGGAGACAATTGCCCGGCTACGCCTTTTGATGGAGTTCGCCATTGTGATATCGCAAGCCGTGGCTGCGGTTTATTTCTTTAAGCTGTTTAACGATATCAATCCTGCAGCATCATGGGCATTGGCTGCGTGGGGCACCATGAATGCTGGCGTGATCATGATCAGCGCTATAGCCATGGGCGGGGCTATCAACGTGGCCAACGCTACATTAATAGGGAGTGACAAACTGATCATGATTCAGATTTTTGATCAGATTATTAAAAACGCATGGGGTGTTGGTAGCCTTTTCTTTGGTCTATGGCTCATTCCGATGGGATATATAGTAGTCAGTTCGCAACGGATGCCTGTATGGCTGGGTCGCACGTTGATCATAGGTGGTGTTGGTTATATCGCCAGTGCTTTTTTAAGTTATGCCGGCTTCGGCTTTTCATGGATTGATATGCTAACGATACCAGCAACCATTGGTGAATTCTGGATAATCGGCTACCTGCTTGTTTTTGGAATACGACCACAACCATAATCAATAACATCCGCAGTTATTGTTGGTCCCCGCTAGCACGCGTTTGCAACGCGTGCTATAGTCGAGCATCGTCTCCGTTTCGTGACGATGTGATAAATCTTAGTTCTTGTTGTTCGCCCCGCTAGCGCGCGTTTGTAACGCGTGCTAGACCGCATACTAAATTAGCCCTGCTAGACCGCAATACTAAATTAGGCACGCGATGCAAACGCGCGCCAGCATCAGTAATGGTAGGGTAATTAATGATATGTAAGGTGTTGGTCAGGCGACCAACACCAAAGAAAGGCCTTCGCTTAGAATAGCGTCTTTATTATGATCTTTTCTTCAACACGGCAAAGAGTACATAACCTAAGCCGGTGAATAGGGTGCCCAAGAAGCCCAACCAAGCGGGCGTAGACCATTTCTCCATAAAACTATTCACCAATACATTGGCAGGATTTTCGGGGTTAACCAGGATGTCGAAGCGCTCACCCACTTCATACTCTTTCTCCTTTGAACTGGAAGTACTCACATAGGTGTATTTTTTTCCTTCGTACACATATTCAAATACGGGAGTGTACGTTATGGTGGTGTATGTGCCCATTCTACCGCGATCATGTTCGGTAATCTCGCTCTGAAAGTCCACCACCGTTCCTTTTACAGTAACTGCGGTTTCTTCAAATTGCTGATAGGCATACCTGAGGTAAAAAACATAGGCCAACAGCACAATGCCTAAGCACATGAATATCAATCCTGCCGGGCGCGTTATGTTTGGTGCCGTGCGCTTCATCTCTTCGTACTTCTGATGGAACTCCTGCAGGTTGAATTTAGGTTCTACCTCTTTTTCCATTTTTTCTGTCAGCAACAGGGCTTGCTCTGCATCGATGGCCAGCACCTGCTGGAAGTACCGTACAGCTTCCGGCTTTTCACCCATCTTAATCAGTTTGATGGCGTGTTTCTTTTGTTCAGGTGTGAGTGCCATGAATGAAAGTTACTGAAAGTTCGTTTAATCCTTTTTTTATTCCCCCGCTAGCGCGCGTTTGTAACGCGTGCTAGACCGCAATACTAAATTAGGGCGCCAGCATCTAGGACGATGCTTGACTGCATTGATATGTAAGGCGTTGGTCGGGCGATAACGAGCTTTCTACTTACTCCTTTACTCCTTTCTACTTCTAGTCGAGCATCGTCTCCGTTTCGGGACGATGCGATAAACCTCCGCCCTCGTTGGTGTTCTTCACCAATGAGCGAGATGCAGGTTGCCAACAAAAAGCGATTGTTTTGTTACCTTCCAAAATGGTTTATGCCACACAACATGCTGAGTTCCTCACCGTAACTTGCCTCGAATGGAATGGTTAGTAGCGCATCGTCCTCTTCAAGAGACGATGCTTGACTGCAACTTCCCTGCTGCCCCTCATCAATAAAGCGCGTGTAAATACCGGAGACTTATTTCTGATATTCAATTTTGGTGATACGCCAAACAAATTCCCTCGTAGGAGTTTTAACAACAACTTCATCGCCCACTTCTTTTTTCAATAGCGCAAGTGCCATGGGCGAATCCATCGAGACATAATCTTTCGCCCCAATCAGTTCTTCACCACCCACGATGCGGAAGCGGTTTTTGAGACCCTTGTCGTTTTCTATCTCCACCCAGGCCCCAAACATCACTTTGCCTTCCTGGTAGGGTGAATAGTTCACCACTTTTAAGTCATCGATGCACTTGCGCAAATACAGGATGCGCTTATCAATTTCACGCAGGCGTTTTTTATTGTAATGATAGTCTGCGTTTTCAGAACGATCGCCAAGGCTTGCCGCCCAGGTAACTTTTTGTGTGGTATCGGGCCGCTCCACCCGCCACAGGTGATCCACCTCCGCTTTTAACTTTTCTAAACCTTCAGGCGTAATCAGCAGTGTTTTCATCTGTTAATAGAGTTCTGGGTTTTAATCTACTGTATCGGCCCCTTCTTTTTCTTCTTCTGTTTTGGAATCTTCCCGATTCTCACATCACCTTTTAAAATAAAGCGGCATGCTTTAAGCACCAGCTCTTCAAAATCATCTTCATCGACCGGAATGTTTTGCCAAACGGTTTCGGATGAGCCGAGTAAGCGCACGGAGCGCAGGCAGGGAAATTCTTTTTTTAAACTCGAATGATGCTCGCGCAGTGCAGCCAGCCATACGCCATTGTCGTCAATAAAGTCGTTTCGCTGGCGAAGAATTAAAACCAGCTTCTCGCCTACATAAATGGCATAACAACCAAACATAGGCTTCACCCGCGGGTGAATACGATCCAATTCTTCGAGTACAAATTCAAAAGGGATTTTTGATTTCATGGTGGTGAAGGCAATGTTACTAAATTTTCATGCTGCCGCGTAGTTATATCCCACCTGAGGACAGGAAAGACGAGGGATTTTCAATTGCTCTAACCTCACGCTTTCTGACCTGACTGCCAACGGCTCGAGACTGAGTCATGTTGCAAAGAATTTATGCTGTTCGCAAAGCCAACTGTGATGTTTAAATAATAGTGTTTCGTGAGGACACGAACCACGGGATAAGACCAACACCAACGATGGATGCCTGCTTATTCAAAGAAGGTTACTTCGCCATTATCCATATCGTAGTAGGCTCCTACAATTTTTATTTCACCCGCTTCTTCCATCTCCTTTAATATAGGACTATGCCTGCGAATATTGGCCACGGTCATCTTTACATTTTCCCGAATCACCAGGTCAACGAACTCCGCATCTTTCGATGACTTGTTTCCTGTATAATGTTGACAGGCTTCCACTGCGGGATTAATCTTTCTTAATAATCCGGTTAAGTTGCCAAGACTTACCTTATCAATAGCTCCTTTGATCGCCCCGCAATACTCGTGACCAATGACAAGTACAAGTTTAGCCCCTGAAACTTTGCAGCTAAATTCCATCGAACCGAGAATATCTTCATTGACAATGTTGCCGGCCACACGCGCTACAAAGAGATCACCAATTCCTTTGTCAAAGACGTCTTCCACAGGTACGCGTGAGTCGATGCAGGACAGAATGATTGCCTTCGGGAATTGACCATTCACACCCGCCCTGATTTGCTTGGAATGATCGCGTAGGGTTAGCGTGCCGTTGATAAACCGTTTGTTTCCCTCCTTCAAGCTGCTGAGCACCTGATCGGGTGTTAAACTTCTTTGTTCTTCCGAGGTCAACACGCGCTCAATAAGTGGGTTCTGATTGATTTCCATTAGGTTTTTATTTGATGAGCAAAGTAATTAAAAATAAAGCGATCCAAAAGTGAAGACGAATCAGGAGTGAAGTTTAAAAATGGTTTGGTAAGACGCAAACCAAAAGTGTTTGGGTTTTATGATGGACAAATGCTTTATCAAAGAAATAAGCAGGGCCAGAAGCTTACTTCAGGGCATCCCACTCTTCTTGTGTAGCCTTCGACTTTTGGTATTCCATCAACGCCAGCCATACCCCGTTGCGTTTCACGAGGAGAATTTCGAAATGAACGTACCCTGAGGCAAGTGCTTTTCCATCCCTGTCGATGGAGGTAAAATTAAAAATTCCGGTTTCATGGGCAGTGGTAGGGTCGCCTACGCGTTGTGAAAAACGGAACTCCACATTGTTCTTCGTCTTTCCTGCCTTCGTATCATCGATGCCCTGCTTCCAGAGGGCAAGTTGTACATCAATAGGGTTAGTGTACTGATGATTCTTAGTAGTAAAAACACACACGGCATCTTTATGATAGGCAGCCTTATAGCCTTCAAAGTCGCCCTCCCGAACCGTTCGGGATAGTTCTGTAAAATAATGATTGAGTTCGACAATGCGCAGCGAGTCGGCAGAAGATGCTGTATTATTTATTTGACTGGTAGCTCGAGTTGCTATCATACAAGTGAATAGAACAAGTGAGCTATAAAGGATGAGCTGTTTCATAGTTTTAAAATTTATGTTTCGTTAACAAGAATGCTATTAAAGTTAAGAATGGGTAAACGCAAATCACACAAGAATCATCCCTTGCGCACAAAGATGGATTTGAGGGCCATGGCTCCAAAGCCATCTACTTTGCAGTCAATATTATGATCACCGCTGGTGAGTTTGATATTTTTTACTTTGGTACCGGCTTTAATGGATTTAGAAGACCCCTTTACCGGCAAATCTTTGATAAGAACAACAGTATCGCCATCCTGCAACACATTGCCATTGGCATCTTTCACAACAGCAGTATCAGACTCTTCTGCATCGGCTTCAACTGGTTCGAGGGGAATCCACTCGTGACCGCATTCAGGGCACATCATGGAAGTGCCTGTTGGGTATCCATAGATTGACTGGCAGCTTGGACATTGATTTGATTCGGGCATCTGTTATTTTTTGTGCGAAAGTACGAAGTTCAGAAAGACTCTAAGCTCGTTATTATGATTTCATTTTCGTTGATAATTTATTGGTAGGCATCTTTTTCCTTTGCTAAAATTTGTTTTGCCTCCTGGTCATCATACTGTTCGATTAGTTTATTGAGCTGCTTCTTTAGTTGATTGGTGATTTTTTCATATCCCGCCTTTCCATAGATATTATTCATTTCATGTGGATCCTTCTGTAAGTCATACAATTCCCAGCCTGTTACCTTTTCATAAAAACGAATCAATTTATAGTGGTTTGTTTTTATCCCAAAATGTGGGGAAACACTATGTGTGGTCGTTTCATAATAATGGTAATACAACTCGTTTCGCCAGGTGGCGTTTTTATTCGTAAACAAAGGCAGCATTGATTTACCTTGTACTTCATCGGGTATGGTTACCCCTGCAATGTCTAACAGGGTGGGGGCAATATCCAGGTTCATCACCATTTGACGGATACTCGTTCCCGGTTTTACAACACCTGGGTAACGCACAATCAGGGGGGTTCGGAATGATTCTTCGTACATCCAGCGTTTATCAAACCATCCATGCTCGCCCAGGTAAAATCCTTGGTCCGACATATAAATAACGATCGTATTTTCTCTGAGGTGATGTGTATCTAAATAATCTAACGTGCGGCCCACATTGCGATCAATGGACTGTGCCGTATTGAGGTAGTCCTTCATGTAGCGTTGAAACTTCCATTCGGTAAGCGCATAACCAGATAATTTTTTTGATTTCAGATCGTCTTCAATTTTTTGGTAGTAGGGTTCAATAATTTTCCGCTGTTCGGGGTTCAACCTACCAAATCCAAGCTTCGAACTGTCATTCATTTTCATCTTCAGATCATAGTCCATCTGCATCGTTTTTGAAATAGTCATATCCTGTATAGCGGCTGCATTCCTGTTTTTATATTCATCATAGAAATTGGACGGTAAGGGAAAATTCACTTTGTCGTACCGGCCAAGGTCTTCCAAATCAGGAAGCCAGGTACGATGCACTGCTTTATGGCCAATGACCAGACAAAAAGGTTTAGCCGTATCCCGATTGCTTAACCAGTCTTCTGAAAAATCTTCTACCAGATTGGAAACATAACCCTCAAACTGTTTTCGTGTGCCATCCATCATCAGGAAATCTGGATTATAATAATCACCCTGCCCTGGAAGTATTTGCCAGAAATTAAATCCCTGGGGTTCACTTGTTAAATGCCACTTCCCGATCCAGGCGGTTTGATAACCGGCCTGCTGCAATTGCTTTATAAAAGTTTGCTGGTTGCCATCAAATACAGATGTACCGTTGTCCTTAAAACCGTTCTTATGGCTGTACTTTCCGGTTAATATTACTGCTCGGCTAGGTCCGCAGATCGAATTGGTAACATAGGCACTATTAAACACAGCCCCATCTTTTGCCAATCTGTCTATGTTAGGAGTCATGGCCAGTTGGCTACCATACGCACCAATGGCCTGGTAGGCATGATCATCTGAAAGGATGATTAGAATGTTTGATCTTTTTGACCTATTGCCCGCTTTGTCTTGCGCCTGCGCATTGGATAGAGAGAGACATCCTATATATAGGATAATGAATTTTTTCATTAATTATTATTGATGTTGATTCGACCACCTCTAACCGAGGGATTACTTTTTTATCCGCATTATAGAAGAGATATTCATTCGGGAGGGAGGGTTTGTATTGATGAAGGTATCACTATTTTCCCTGGCGATCAACCCTGGTCGCCTGACCAATATAAAGGCCTCTCCACCTGGATGCTAGAACAAAAGTTGATCATGGGTACATTACTCCGCATGAGCCTTTAGTTCTTTTTTGAATTACTATCTTTATCTAAACAATTAATCCTGTGTTCCCATTGCCCGAAGTAACCACCTTTCAAATGCGTATTTTCAGACGCATTTTATTTTTTTTCTATATCCTGTTTTCCGGTTCCCTTGTGGTCGGTTCGTTGTACGCGCTTATTAGCTTCAACTACAGTCAGCAATCGATCTGGGTCATCGTAGTGTTTATTTTGATGATAGCAGGAGCAATGGCCATGGGTGTGTATGTAACCTGGGATTCACTTGAGATCTTCAGTGGCAAATTGACTCTGCTCTCCGATCGAATGGTATACAAGAGTTTGATCCGTCAAAGCACAATCCTATATTCTGAGATTCGAGGATTTCAGGCTAGATTCCCAGCATCAAATACGGGTTCCTTTATACCTAAAGAAGTAATTGCCATTGTGCCATCACAGGATACCACGAATCGCAAAATCAAAGTGGGCCCTTTCATCAATGACCATGAGGTGCTGTTGGAGTGGTTGCGAAAAAACTTCAATGAGTTGTTAGGCAGGTACTATGTAGATAACTGATATTGCTTCACTGCCTTATACTGAAAAGAAGGAGATAAGGTGTTAACTAACAATAATTAAGTGCAGCAAAATTTACTACCATGACTGAACGGGAACTGATCAAACTGGAAGCCACCATCCGCGCCAAAATGGAGGAAATAAAAAAACAACGCGTGAGCCTGAAAGATTCCGGTATCGGGAGTTTAATGAATTTATTAAAGAAAGCAGACGGGGCACTGTATGAAAAAATCTTTCCGGAGTATAAAAAAATGGTGGCAGACCATAACATCTTCAAATAGTCTGTGATGTAAGGCAATTGAGACACTGATTGAAGTTAACAAGATAAGACGCTTTCTCTTTGTAACATATTAAACCGATCTTCGTCATGCACTAAATCATCATGACCATGAATTATACATCCATGGAATTTTCCCCCATGAAGTACGCGAGAATAGGGGGTGTCATCTATCTGGTCATCATCGCTGCAGGTATCTTTGGCGAGGCCTTTGTGCGCAACACACTGGTGGTGTCGGGAGATGCCGTGGCCACGGCTGCCAATATTATAGCCTCTCCGCTGCTGTGGCGTATGGGTATTGCTGTCGATCTGATCATGCAACTGTGTGATATCCCGTTGATACTGATCTTTTATGTGCTGCTGAAACCGGTAAACAAAAACCTCGCGTTGATGAACTTGCTTTTTAATATGATTCAGACCGCGGTGTTAGTAGTCAACAAACTCAATCTTTTGATTCCTTTATTTTTGCTGGGCGATGGAGAGTACCTCAAGGCAATGGACCCTCATCAGCTTCAAACACTGTCCTATATGTTTATTAAGCTGCACGGCTATGGCTTTGGCGTGGGCCTCATCTTCTTTGGTATGGTGTGCTTAATAGAAGGTTATCTGATTTTCAAATCTGGCTTTTTACCTGAAACACTGGGGCTGTTGATGCAATTAGCCGGAGTGTGCTACCTCACAAATAGTTTTGCCTTGCTACTTGCCCCCAGCTTGGCCGATGCTTTATTTCCCTTTGTGCTGATGCCACCCTTGATCGCAGAACTGTCCCTTGCTGTATGGTTAGTGGTGAAAGGTGTAGATGTTGCCAAGTGGAAGCAATCGAGTTCGGTTGAAACTTCAACTCATTGAAATCTAAAAACCAAATGGAATGTCAGACTGAGCCTGTCGAAGTCCAGGCTGAGCCTGTCGAAGTCGACTTAGAGAAATCCGAAGTACGTTACTACCATAAACTATGAGTGAAGCAGCTTTTTTCAAAATCCGCATCTACGTTACAGCAACGGTAGCTATTGCTATTGGATCACTTTTAACCTGGAATCATTTTCACGGTGGCATACCGCGCCACCACATTTTAGCCGATAAAGACTTACCAGAAATTTCGAACTTATGGGGTGTTGTTTTGCTTCCGGTGCTAGCGTGGTTTCTAACGTATCGCACTCAGAAGAGAATTTTTCATCAACCCGATGGTAATGTTGAATTCTCTTTGATCAAGAAGGCGATGTACGCATTTGCACTTTCTTTGGTATATGGAATTATTCTTTCAGCTTTCTTTACCTATGGCTTTTCGGACATGACAGGCAATATGATGCTGGGGATTTTTGGGCTAGCCTTGTTCTTCCCGGTTTACTATTCAGAATGCCTGCTGGGATTGATTATCGGTATGACCTTCACTTTCGGTGCCGTGCTTCCAACAGGAATAGGATCAATCCTGGCGTTCATTGCCTTTGTTTTATATCGTGGTGTTCGCCCGGCAGTAATGTATGGGGTAGCACGCCTTAGACGAATATAGTTGAAAAAATTACTCGCTTTGGAGGGAAAGAGAATAAAATTAAAGTCCAAAAAATGGGGAAGCCTGATTGAAATGAAAATCAGTAAAGTAAAGCAAGATCAAATCTTATCCGCCATTGGATTACGGCTAGATCTCAACAACATTAGTTATGATGAAAGTCAGTTCAAAAGATACATTTCGCAGGAATACAAGAACTCGGAACGTTTTCAGACTGATGAAATCTATCGCATGTTTGAAATCAACCTGCTTCACAAGGCTTCCGGATTGAGAATCGTTTACACGACAACGGAAAGTTACTATGGTGACAGTGACGAATATAAAGTGATCGCAATGTTCATCATCACCCGATCACAAAAGCAACTTGATATTGTGGATGTTGACTTTAACGAAAAAGTATTTTTTACTACAACGGGAGTAATCCCATTTACCGAAGTGGATGAGCTTGTGGAATAGGGATTATACATCAGTGCCACTTATCTTTGATCCATGTGCTACAACAAAACGTATCTTACCAAACGGGCAGAGAAGTTAGCCAAACGCTATGGCAATGATGAACAAGAAGTAAAATTTATTCAGGAGCAATTACAAAAGCTCAACCTGAGTCCGGTGTACCATGCTTCAGGTTTTGATCATCCTTTCGTTCCGGTCATCATCAGCATGTCTAAAGAAATTCATTTGTTCTCCTGGGGACTCATCCCTAATTGGATAAAGTCAGCTGCAGAAGCTGTCACCATGAGTAACAGCACCATCAATGCCAGGTCAGAAACCATGTTTGATAAACCCGCCTTCCGCGAGTCTGCCCGCGAGCGCAGGTGCTTGGTGTTAGTAGATGGCTTCTTTGAGCACCATCACCAAAAGGGAAAAGCATTTCCCCATCACATACACCTGAAGAATAATGAACCCATCACCTTCGCGGGTTTATGGGATGAGTGGGCGGATGCAGCGTCTGGTCTTGTGCGCAGAACCTACACGATTGTTACAACACGCGCTAATCCATTGATGGCGCGCATTCATAATAACCCCAAGGCGAGTGAAGGTCCACGCATGCCGTTGATCTTGCCCAAGTCAGCAGAACACGATTGGCTTAAACCTTTACATGAAAAAGCAGATCAGGAATTAATTGAAAGTTTGGTACAACCCTATCCCGAGGTGGAGTTAGAAGCGGTCACCGTAAAACGCCTCACGGGCAAAGAAGCAGTAGGTAATACTCCCGAAGCACTCCAGCCGCATCGCTACCAGGAACTGGAACAGCAGCAAGGCAGTCTTTTTTGAAGAGCAAAAAGAAAGCCCTCATGAGGGCTTTCTTTAAAATCAATTCCTTGCCATTGCAAGAAAAAAATTCTTTACGAGGTTTATTTTGAACTTAGCTCGGGCACATGACTGCACAAGTAGGTGTTAACACCATAAATTTCAAAGCTAGCCTGTGCATCTACCCATTCCCTGGTCCAAGCGGCTTGAGAGCCTTTCATTTTATTAAACCACTCTGACCATTTTTCGCTGGTGTCGTCCTTTTCTGTCAAACTATCATAGGTCCAGACCAGTACATATTTATTGCCTGATCCACCTGACTCATTCGCATAGGTTGAATATCGAGCCTTGCTCTTATTATCAGTGCAAACCTTTACTAGATCACGGACAAAGCTGGTAAAGTCGTAGATTTTGTCAGCCTTTAACTCAAATTCAGTTACTTCAATGAATTTAGGCGTGGTGGTCTTACCCGATCCATTGTAGCTCATCTCCTTAATGCGTGAATAAAATTCACGTCCGCTGTTTTTCCCAATGAGAGGAACTACGGTCTGTTCCCAGAACTTATATCCCTCGTTAGATTTTTCATAGTAGGACCAATCTTTAGGTCCGATGGCCCTTACCAATTGTCCGGTACGCGAACCCGACATCACACGCCAGGTGTTGATAGGGTCCACTGCTAATTTGTTGTACTTGTCCGTCTTGGCCTGAATTGCTTTTTCAAGCTCCGCACTTTTCCCTTTCTCTGCTTCAATAAAAATCCAACTCCAGATCTCCGCTTTTTCCTGCGCCATCGCCATCAAGCTGCTGAGCAACATTACGGCAATGACCATGAGTGTTCTGTTCGTTTTCATAATTGTTTGGGTTTGGTAGTGTTTCCCCACTAGTTTAATGGGGTTAATTAGAGTATACTAAAGTAAATGATTGGACTGACTATTGCCAACCACCAATTTGGCTTTATTTACCCTATTCTGATCCAAATCGGCAAAAAGCTCTTGTTCTTTCCAAATCTGGAAAATAGTGTGAGTTTTGGGAAGTACGTTAGGTTGTAGAAGAATAAGTAGATTATGGAAAAGAGAGTGGGTTACGGAAAAGATAGTAGGATTAAGAAAAAACAGCAGGTTATGGAAAGAAGACAGGGTTCCGGAAAAAAGAACCCTTTGTGGATAAAAAAGTCATCTATCGTAATGTGAGCAGGTTATGGAAAATAGCGTAGGTTTTGGAAATAAGAGCAGGACACAAGCTATTTCAGGAAAGGACAACTGTACAGATAAAGTATAGATAGTGCATAGATAGAGCGTTAAAATAGCGTTATGTTAAATAGTTTAACGCTCGCGCAATCGGTTACCCTTGAGCCTGTCATTGTTTACAATGAGGTAACATTTTCTTCAGACCAATCAAACCAATCGAATGGGCAATTGCCGGATTCGTTTTCCGGTAGCAGCATAGATAGCATTACAAAGAGCAGGAATAAAAGGAGGCACGGGAGGTTCTCCAACACCTGTTGGTTTTTCATTGCTATCAATGATATGTACTGCAGTTTCGTAGGGTGCATCGGGCATACGGGCCACGAAGTAATTATGAAAGTTTGATTGTTGAACGGCACTATGGCTTACCGTGATTTCGCTTTTCAACGCAATACCGGCCGCAAAAGCAGCGCCTCCTTCAAATTGTGCTTTGATGCGCTCGGGATTGACAGGTACTCCGCAATCCACGGCATAATCTACTTTTGAAATTTTGATTTTATTATTTTCATCGACTGTAATTTCAACTACACACGCCACATAGGTAAGAAAACTGCGATGAACGGCAATTCCCTGTCCGCTTCCTTTCGGCAATGACTTTCCCCAATTGGATTTTTCTTTTACAGTCTCAATCACTTTTCTAAACCGCTCAGTGTTCCATGGAAAGTCTTCCGGCTTCTCGCCATAATTCGAGTTCTCTGCACCCCACAACTTCGGATCAATTATTCGATCTTCACCCAACAGGTCAAGAATGTTTTGCACGGGATCAACACCACGCGCTTGCGCCACTTCATCCACCGTGCAGCCAATGGCAAAGGCATGGTGAATGTTGGATACGGATCGCATCCATCCAATGCGAATTTGGGTCTTGGCTTCTTGCGTCTCGCAGCTAATGTTATCGATGGCATACGGTAAGTCAATCATACCGAGGCTAAGTTCACCACCACTCGGCTCAACTGATTTCGGATCGGCTGTGCCTCCGATTGAAGGAAATACAGAACGATGTAGCCATGCGGTAACTTTATTATTTTCATCGATACCGACCTTTACATGCTGTGCAGAGGGAGAGTGATAGAAGCCGTGTTGAATATCGTCTTCTCGTGTCCAGAGTATTTTAACAGGAGCGCCTATGTTTTTGGAAATGAGTGCGGCTTCTACTACAAAGTCCGGTTTAGACTTACGGCCAAAGGCTCCGCCTAAAAGCGTTATGTTTACCGTCACGGATTTCAAATCAATAGCCAATGCCTCCGCCAATGATTTCCTTACACCTTGTGGATCTTGAACGGGCGCCCATACTTCGCAAGTGTTATCATGAAAGTTGGCCAGTGCGCAAGGTGTTTCCATGGGTGCATGAACAAGGTGCGGAACGATATAGTCAGCCTCAATTATTTTTTTTGCCTTGCTCAGCGCCTTATAAACATCACCGTTTGTTCTTCTTGCTTTTCCTTTTGTTTTGGCATGCTTTAACATGTCGTTGCTGTACTTCTGGGAATCGTAATCGGCATTGATGCCCTTGCTCCACATTACCTCCAGCGCATCGCGACCTTTCATGGCGGCCCATGTATTCTCCGCTACTACCACAACACCTCCTAATGGCTTGTTGAAGTTAGTGGGAAAACCAGGTGCATCTAAAGAGAATACCTTTATAACTCCTGGAACTTTTAATGCAGCATCCGAATGGAAAGACTTCAGCCCGGCACCGGCCTCCGGATTGCGTTTGATCACCGCATACTCGGTGTTGGGAAGTTTATTATCGTAGCCAAATTTGGCCTTGCCTGTGACAATATCTTTCAAGTCAACAATAGCGCTTTGCTTGGTGATGTATTTAAAATCTTTTGGATCTTTTAATGAGATCGCACTTTCTTCAGGAATCGGAAGCGCACCCGCTTTCTCTGCGAGGTAACCAAATCCAAACGCTTTACCGGAAGTATGTACTACCTCATGGTTTTGTGATTTACATTCCGAAACGGCTACACCCCATTCGTTAGCTGCTGCTTGTTCTAACATTAACCGAACAGTCGCTCCTGCTTTTCGCATAGGCGTATAAAACATTCGTACACTGTACGAGCCATCTGTATTCTGATCACCGTATTTTTCATCGCCTGGGGCTTGCTCTACTTTCACCCTACTCCAGTCTGCTTCCAGCTCATCGGCCATTACCAGCGGAAGACTGGTGCGAATGCCTGTTCCCATTTCAGAACGATGTGCAATCAAGGTCACATCACCATTGCCATTAATGCTGATAAAGAAGTTGGGAGAAAATACAGCAGCCGGATTTCCTGTCAATTTCCTGGAGTTATCCGTGCAGCTGAACTGAATGCCCAGCAACAAACCCGTCATGCCAACCGAAGTGGATTTGATAAAATCCCTACGACTGACTTTATAAATTTTGTGATCGAAGGTTTCTGTTTTCATTAGGCGTTTCCTTTAGCAGCAGTTTTGATCGCTTTTCTAATTCTTTCATAGGTTCCACATCGGCAGATATTTCCTGCCATGGCCAATTCAATGTCATCGTCTGAAGGGTTTGGATTTTTTTCAACCAGGGCAATGGCTGACATGATTTGTCCAGTCTGACAGAATCCGCATTGCGGCACATTCTCATCCATCCAGGCTTGCTGGATAGGATGAAGACCTGCTTCGGAGATGCCTTCTATGGTAGTGACTTTCTTTTCTCCGATGCTTGAAATCGGAATGGAGCACGAACGAATCGCATTGCCATCTACATGAACGGTACAGGCACCACATTGTGCCATGCCGCATCCGAATTTTGTTCCGGTCAGGTCAAGGTTATCGCGGAGTACCCACAGGAGTGGGGTTTCAGGCATCGCTTCAACATTATGGTTTTTACCATTGATACTGAGTTGATATGTAGCCATTGGAATTGGGTTTGATTTCAAGATAAGAAATTAAATACGTTCAATCGAAAGAGGCCATCATTTTATTTGAATCTTCTTGAGCCACCTAACAACCCTTATTCATGAAAATTTTGTTTATTTAATCCTAAATTCAACCTTATAACATTATGTGGGTAATTCTCGAGTTTGTCGTATTAGCCTTCGTAGTATTGATTTCCATCACTGAATTTTTTTACCCGTTGATCGTAGGCAAGCCTCTGTTTGGGTCATTCCGCAGGAAGGTGGCTATTGAGCAAAAAGAGGAACCTTCTTTGGAGACAAAGCTTTCTCAAGCCAAAGAAAAAATTAAAGAAGTAAAGGACATTCAGGAAGAAGTTAACAAACACTTCAAATCGGCTGAGCAACTCAAAGATGAAGCTGATAATCTGTTAAAGAATTAAAACAATTAACCCATTTATAGTTATGGAAACCCCCTTGCAAAACTTGAAAACTGCATTTAACTCCCGAAGATTAATACTGCTAGCTGGGGGCGTGTTGCTGCTCATAGTCATTTTATTCTCCGGCAAAATAATTGAGAATGTTGATAATTCTCAGATTGTTATTATTCAAAGTGTTTTTACAGGTAAGATTTCTATTTATACAACTCCGGGCCCGGTGTTTCAGGCATTTGGAAGATCAACGCCCTATAAAAAATCAAATCAATTTTGGTTTAGTAAGAAGTCAGATGAAGGCCAAACCGATGATCAATCCATTAAGATTCGATTCAATGATGGGGGCCATGGACAGATTTCCGGATCGGTTCGATGGTATATGCCAGCAGATGAAAAAGCAATATTAAAACTCCATACAGACTTTGGCTCACATGATGCTATTGAGCAACAATTGGTGCGGCAAGTAGTAACCAAATCAGTTTACATGACGGGTCCGTTAATGTCATCCAAAGAGTCATCAGCAGAAAAAAGAAATGACTTGCTTTCCTATATCGAAGATCAATCGATCAACGGAGTGTATCGCACCAAGCAAGAAGATGTGAAGGTTCACGATGATTTAATGAATACAGATAAGACAGTGACTGTGGTAAGAATTGTGCAAGATAAAAACAGTATGCCCATGCGCCAGGAAGTTTCTGCGGTAAAAGTATATGGTGTTAGCCTGCAAGGTCTGGCATTGAACTCAATTGATTACGATTCGGAAGTTGAAAATCAAATCAAAGTGCAACAGCAAGCCTATATGCAAGTGCAAACTGCCATTGCTAACTCTAAGAAAGCGGAGCAAGATGCGATAACAACTGAACTTCAAGGTAAGGCGGCAGCCGCCAAAGCAAAGTGGGAGCAGGAAGTAATTAAAGCACAGGCTATCACACAAGCGCAACAGGAAAAGGAAGTTGCAGCACTTGAAGCACAAACAGCAATACTGGCTTCACAGCGTGTAAAGACAGATGCCGATGCAAAGGCGTACGCCAACACAAGATTGGTTACGGCCGGGTTAACGCCACAAGAACGTGCACAATTTGATAAAGACACGAAGATTGGTGTAGCCGAAGCATTGTCAAAAATTGTATTGCCAACTACCTATATGAGCGGAGGCGGCAATAAAGAGGCTTCTCTGCTGGAAAGCATTTTAGGTGTGAAATTGTTGAACACCGAGAAAGTAAAATAGATAATCGAGGTCTGCTATTCCTGCATGGCCACCTGCCCTAAGTGTGAAGCTTTGTGACTGACGCGACTGAGCATCACATTAAGTTTATTGCGCTGAGGTTCTTTCTTAAAATCTTCTTCCGTCACCGCCATATGGCGACTGTGCCAATCATTTTCACTCATGGATTTGAAGGCATTATTCAATTCCACAACGATTGCTTTCCATTGAAAATTCAATTCTTCTTTAGTAAGATGTCCGATCTGGTTAGTGCCCCGTTCATGATGATAAATCTTCGCCAGTTCAGGAAACATTCTTTTGCCAATGTCAAAAAGTTCGAGGAGGGCATCATCCGTATCTGCCAGATGTCCCATCAGCCATGATGGTGAGTTGCCGCCCGGCACAATCGCTTTATTGTAATTTTCAACACTAAGTGTATCTAGTACTTTTTGCATTCTGCGATTGTACGTGTCCCACTGGATAAGGCAAATTTTGATAGTAGTCATGGAGCGTTGGTTTGGTTTTAGTAAAAGGTAAAGCTAATGGGGAGTTAACACTAATCTCGGGTGTCAGGTTCAGAAATTGAAAATAGTAGAGAATACAAATTGCCGTTAGTCCAAAGCTTTTGTTGCGATTAAAGGATAAATACTTCATGTCTTTACATAATCTTGATTATATTTCTGTCTGTTAACACATCGTATGGAAAGCATTGTCGTCATTATTCTGATCGTCTTTGTTTTATTTCTTGTTTTTAAAATTATTAAAACACTTTTCAAATGGCTATTGATTGGCATTGTGGTGGTGCTGGCCATTGCCTACTTCTCCAATCCGGATGAATTTCAACATAAAAAAGGCCTGAAAGAGTTGACAAAGAATCTATCGGTAGAAGTTAAAGACAATGCCATTCAAGTCGATAACTATAAAGTTTTTTCGCTAACCAAAGTGAAGATAGACGGCAAAGAAAAGACTACAGGTGTTGGAGCCTTTGGTAAGGTGTGGTATTTTGATGATCTCAAAGATTATTTCAAAAAGTAGTCGCTCACAACTAACTCATCGAGCAACTTTCTTGATTTTGGTAGGATGACTTAGTTTATAGTCAAGATTTTGGGAATTAAAATTCAGCTTTCGGTTGACGTAGCCCTTCTTGTATTCTTTTATTCTGGCTTCAAATTCAACCAGTGCGCCTTCCGTAACTAAAACCTTCTCAAATCCTTTGGTATAATTGAACCATACATGATCGGCCACCACGGTGTTGGTTTCGACATCGATAATCGTTTTAAGCAACACCGTCTCTTCCGAATACCCCTTAAAATTTGTTTTCTTGCCCAGGCGCTCGAAGATGGCTCTGAATTTTTTCCTCTTGCCCTCTTCCCGTGCGAGTTCTTTTCTCATGAGAAAGTAGTGTCAGGTCAATCTCAATCCTTTTTCTTCAACCGATCAAACTTTGACGCAGCAGCCTTTTTGGGAAAGACATTATCCTTCAAATTGGTATCCGCTGTTTCAAAGTTGGGATCAATGACCACATGGATCACTTCTTTTTCTTTCACAAAGATTTTTTTAACCTCCTCCTCATCAGCTCTCCAGATTTCAGCTGGCAACCTTTCAATTTCTTTGGATCCATCTTTAAATGTCCATTCAATGATGACCGGAGAAACCAATCCACCCTTGTTCTTCAGCGTGATTTCATAAATATTCTTTCCTTCCAGGTTTTGACGAATACCATTGTCATCAACTTTGTTTAAAAATTCACCATACCCAGTGTTTGGGGTATTGATCACATTGAACTCTTGAGGTCCGTTGCTAAAATCATTTGCTTTTCCTTTGGCAGTGCTTGCATCCAGATCTCCGGCTTTCACCTTTACATTTTTCTTTTCGATCTCGGCAAGAGGGGCCTTTACTTTAAACCACTTTACTTCGTCCAGATCCAGATCAACATTATCCGTAGTATAGAACCAACCTCTCCAGAACCAATCCAGGTCAACGGCAGAAGCATCTTCCATCGTGCGGAAGAAGTCCGCGGGTTTGGGATGCTTGAAAGCCCATCGCTGCGCATATTCTTTAAAGGCTTTGTCAAACAATTCATGACCCATGATCGTCTCACGCAAAATAGTGAGCGCTGCAGAGGGCTTTTCGTAGCCATTTTCTCCATGATACTTTGCCTGGTTATCAGCCGAAGCCATCACGGGCCGCATCATCGATTTTTCTCCTCTCATGAAAGGAGTAATTCCTTTAGGAGTCTCAGAAAGTACATCAATTTCTGGATAGCGCTCTATTTTGGTTTCTTTTTCCAAAAAAGTATTTAACCCTTCATCCATCCAGGTAGATTGCCGCTCATCGGAATTGACAATCATAGGAAAGAAGTTGTGACCTACTTCGTGCACGATGACGGCTATCATCCCTTCAGCCGTGCGATCTGAGTAAGAGCCATCCTTGTTAGGCCTTCCATGATTAAAACAGATCATGGGATATTCCATACCAATACTGGCGGTATGCACTGAGTAAGCGGTAGGGTAGGGATACTCAATAGTGCGTGCGGAATAAACTTCCAATGTATTCTTAATCGCCTTGGTTGATTCTTTTTCCCACAATGGATTTCCTTCTTTTGGATAAAGAGATTGTGCCAAAGGAGTTTTGTCACCAATTGTTACGGCCATGGCATCCCAGATAAACTTGCGCGAGGAAACAAAAGCGAAATCACGAACATTCTCCGCTGCAAATTCCCAGGTACTCTTCTTCTTTGATTTCTCTTTTTCTTTCTTGCGCGCTTCAGCTTCTGTCACAACAAGAACAGGTTGATCAAAAGTCTTACGTGCTTTCTCAAATCGATCTTGTTGTTCTTTGCTTAAAACTTCCTTCGGATTTTGGAGCCAGCCTGTAGCGCCTACAATGTGATCAGAAGGAACGGTAATACGAACACGAAAACTTCCAAAGGTCAAGGTAAACTCTCCATCGCCAAGAAACTGTTTGTTTTGCCATCCTTCATAATCATCAAACACACACATACGGGGATACCACTGCGCAACAGTGTATAGATAATTACCATCTTCAGGAAAAAATTCATAGCCTCCTCTTTGATCCGAATATTTCATACGATCGCATTCGGTATAACTCCAGTCCACGGAAAAAGAATATTTTTCTCCCGTCTTTAAAGGAGTGGGTAAATCAACCCGCATCATAGTTTGATTAATCAAGTAGGAAAGGCCTTTGCCGGAAACCACATCAGTTACTTTCTTAATTGTATATCCACCGGTATAATCATAACCGTCCACGGCATTGGCGAAAGAACGTGTTGGAATGGAATCTCTTATCCGGCTTGCGGCCGTAGCACTAGCCATACTATTCTTAGCAAGAATGTTTTGGTCGAGTTGTAACCAGAGATAAGACAAAGCTTCGGGTGCATTATTATAGTAGGTGATAGTTTCTGATCCGGTAATCTGTTGCGTGTCATCATTTAATTCTACATTAATCACATAATCCGCACGTTGTTGCCAGTAGGCAGGACCAGGAGCACCGGAGCCACTGCGGTAATTATTAGGCGTAGGCAGTTGTTGATCCAGTTGTTCAAATTTCCCTTTCCATTGCTGACCCATGGATAAACTGCACACGAACAATAATAATAACGATAGCAAAACTTTCATAAGTACGTTTTAGAAGCCCCAAAAATACGAAAGTCATTCCGAAATAAGCCTCACCCCAATGGGGAGTGTGGGATAACATCATTTTATTTTCCCCTCTCCGGCCGGAGAGGGAAGTACAAAACCCGAAAAAGGAATGACCTTAAGATGGGATGAGGATGATTAGTTCCCTTTCTTTTTCAGTTCATCAAATTTAGAAGGCTGAACTACCTTGGGAAATATATTATCAGCGGTATTGATGTCAGCGGTTTCTTTCATCGGGTCGAGAACGATGTTAACGACTTCTTTGTCCTTTGCAAAAACTTTGGTTACCGTGCTTTCATTGGCTCTCCAGATTTCTGCAGGAATTCGTTCAATTTCTTTGCTGCCGTCTTTGTAAGTCCATTCGATGATAACAGGCATCAACAATCCACCTTTATTGGTTAGTGTAACTTCATAAAAGTTTTTATTCTGAAGTTTATTGATGATAGCTTTGTCATCCACCTTATTTTGAAACTCCTGATACAATCGGGCATCGGTAGGGATAATAGAGAACGGCTGAGGGCCACCGCTGAAGTCATCTCCTTTTTTATCACCGCTTCCACCGGCTGATGCAAGATCGCCTTTCTTCACAGTCTTGTTTTTGTTCTCAAGATCAGTTTGTTCTTTTCGCAGGGTGTACCACTTTACCTTATCAATAGATTGATCACAATTGTCGGTCGTATAGAACCATCCTTTCCAAAACCAATCGAGATCTACAGCCGAAGCATCTTCCATGGTGCGGAAGAAATCCGCAGGCTTCGGATGCTTGAAAGCCCAGCGTTGTGCATACTCTTTAAAGGCTTTATCGAAGAGCTCAGGTCCCATCACGGTCTCACGAAGAATGTTGAGGGCAGTGGCACATTTCGAATATTGCTCTGAACCATAGTTACTCGTCACCACATTGTCTGCAGAAACCATGAGCGGGCGTTGAATCGATTTATCACCTTTCATGTAGGGAACAATTTTATCAGCTGGCCCTCTTTGCAAAGGCATGGTTGGATAATTCTCAACCTCTGTTCGATATTGAATAAAGGTGTCAAATCCTTCATCTTGCCAGGCCCATTGCCGCTCATCTGAATTGATGATCATGGGAAAAAAATTATGACCCACTTCGTGAATAATCACTCCGATCATCGACCATTTCTTTTGATCAGAATAGGTGCCATCTTTATTGGGCCTGCCTCCATTGAAGCAAATCATTGGATACTCCATTCCGATGTTGGCGGTATGCACAGAAATAGCCACGGGATAAGGATAGGTGATGGTATATTTTGAATAGGTAGTGATGGTATTCTTGACCGCTTTAGTTGATTCTTTTTCCCATAGTGGATTCCCTTCTTTGGGATAGAATGACATGGCCAGCGTAGTGCCGGTTCCCATCTTTACGGCCTGCGCATCCCAGATAAATTTGCGCGAAGAAGAAAATGCAAAATCACGAACATTGTTGGCATGAAACTCCCATGTCTTCTTTTCTGAGGACTTTGTCTTTTCCTTCTTTGTGGCTTCCTGTTGATTTACGATAATAACTGGAGCGTCAAATGATGTTTTAGCTTTTTCAAATAACGTTTGCTGTTCAGCAGTCAAAACCTGTTGAGGATTTTGTAAGACACCGGTAGCAGCAACAAGATGATCTGCGGGTACGGTAATACGCACTTTATAATTTCCAAAGTTGAGGGTAAACTCACCTTGCCCTAAAAACTGTTTGTTTTGCCATCCCAGGTAGTCATCATACACGCACATGCGCGGGAACCAATGCGTAATACAGTAGAGGTAGTTATCATCTTCCGGAAAATACTCCATACCTCCTCTTCTGCCTGCCTCACGTTCATTGAGTCGGTTGCTGACAAAATAAGACCAGGCTACGGAAAAGTTTAATTTTTCTCCCGGCTTCAAGGGCTGTGGTAAATCCACTCGCATCATGGTATGATTGATCTTATAGCTTAGATCTTTTCCGCCATTGTCTTTAACAAACTTAATTTTATAGCCCCCTACATAGTTGCCATAGGTATCCAGAGTTTGCTGGATTTGAAATGTAGATAGCGAATCCTGCACTGTATTGGTCTTGAGCTGATCGGTCAAGTTGCCATCCGCAAGAATGTTCTGATCTAACTGCAGCCAGATGTATGTCAATGCATCAGGTGAATTATTGTGATAAGTAATTTTTTCTGCGCCAGTGACTTCATGGGTAATATCGTTTAGCTCAACGTCAATGTCATAATCAGCCTGCTGCTGCCAGTACTTAGGGCCCGGAGCTCCGGAGCCCGACCGATATTCATTGGGAGTAGGAAGGGCCTGATCAAGTTGCTCGAACTTGCCTTGCCATTTTGTTTCCTGAGCCACGGCCAAATGACCCACAAAAAGTAAAAAGAAAAGATTAATGCGATTCATAATAATTATGAAATAAAGTTTGCTACCAAAAAATCTTGTCTTTGATAATGATTAAGGCAATTCCACCAATGGCGGAAGATATAACCATCTTCCAGTCCCTGCGGTTTGTGCGCAATAAATCAAGTACAATAAAGGTCAAGAGCAGGAAAATACCAACAACAATTATTTGCCCGAATTCCAGGCCGACATTAAAGGCAAATAAGGGGGATGCGATGCTGTCGGCTTTTCCAAGGATAGCGCGTAAGTAGTTGGAAAAACCCATTCCATGAATTAGCCCAAAGAAGAGAGCAAGAAAGTAATTGGTTTGCACAGGCCTCTTTGAAGGAGTTTCATTCCTAAAGAGATTGGATAGACAAGTGATAAGAATAGTTAAGGGAATAAGAAACTCAATGAGTTCGGTATTGACAGAGATAAGTTGCAAGGTGGCCAGGGCCAGCGTTATCGAATGACCAATGGTAAATGCAGTAACGAGAATAAGAACGCGTTTCCAGTCATGGGTTGTGTACACCGCACACAAGGCGAGTACAAAGAGAAGGTGATCGTATCCATTTACATAGTCCAGGATATGATCCTTGCCCAGACCAAAATAGAGTTCAAATTCGTTCATCGATTACAAAAGAATTGCAATTATAAGCGTTAAACCTGAAATGTGACAGACCGTCCATGTTTGGGGGCATTTCAAGTTGTCGTACGCAAACCTCACCCCATCCTGACTTTGCGCGACAGAAAAGTTTGCCTTCCCCTCTCCGACTGGAGAGGGGAGCTACTCCTTTAGCTAAAATATATAACCATTAGATGGGGTGAGGCCTAAAAGAGTAAAAGGATTTGAAAATTTGTATTCTGACAATGCTCCTGACCGTCCATGTTTTGATACTGAAATGGATGGCCCTATTTTTGAATATATTGGAAATCATGATCACACTATTTTGTTCGTTTTTATTGCTTCTCCACCCGATCCATATATCTGTGTCGGAGATTAACTACAGTGAGAAGGACAAGGCCCTTCAGATTACCTCACGTATTTTTATTGACGACTTGGAAATCTCGATAAAAAAAAAACTAAATCAACCCGAGCTCGATGTCCTCAAACCGAACCCGGGACAAACCACCGATCAATTGGTCAGCACGTATATCAATGATCATTTTAAAATAAAGATTGATGGCAAACCACAGAAACTAAATTATCTAGGTCACGAAATTGAAGACGCAGCCATCATTTGCTACATCGAAATTGAAAAAGTAAAAAAGTTTAAAACACTGGAAGTGTTAAATGATATGGTTCAGGAAACGCATGAAGATCAATCCAACTTGGTTCATGTAACTTACAAGGGTCCTGTGAAAAGTTTAAGGCTAGTGCGTGATAAGCCCGTGGACATCCTTACCTTTGAAAGCAAATAAAAAGCAACACAACATGCGACAGAAAATTGTAGCCGGCAACTGGAAAATGAACAAGACCATGGAAGAGGCGAAGGCGCTTACTTCCGAATTGATAGACTTGGTGGCCGCTGAAGTAAAGAATAATGCAAAAGTAATTTTGTGCGTGCCCTTTCTTTATCTGGAAACGGTCAAAAAGCAATTGGGGAATAATACGAAAATTGCAGTGGGAGCCCAGAATTGCAGTGAGCATGAATGGGGCGCTTATACGGGAGAGGTTTCTGCTCCGATGCTTAAATCACTTGATATTCCTTATGTAGTAATTGGACACAGCGAGCGCAGACAATATTTTGGTGAAGATGGAAAACTGTTAGCCAAAAAAGTGGATAAGGCATTAGCCCACGGACTAACCCCTATCTTCTGTTGTGGTGAGCCATTGGAAATTAGAGAGAAAGGCACACATGAAGCATTAGTGAAAACACAAGTAGAGCAAAGTCTTTTTCATCTTAGTGCCGAGGCTCTTCGAAAAGTTGTTATAGCCTATGAACCAGTTTGGGCGATTGGCACCGGCAAGACAGCCACGTCACAACAAGCGCAAGATATGCATGCAGTGATTCGCAAATACCTTGCATCAAAGTATGGAGATGCAGTGGCGGAAGAAATTGCTATTCTTTATGGAGGAAGTGTAAAAGCAGATAATGCCAAAGAGCTATTCTCCTGCCCCGATGTGGATGGGGGTTTGGTGGGAGGGGCTTCATTAAAATCAAAAGAGTTTGTGGAGATTGTTAAAGCTGCCTAAAGAGCCACTTTCCGGCTTGAGTTAAATTCGAGAAATTTTAGATGTCTTTCTTATCATTCCTGCTTGTTTAAGAATTGCATTAAAGGTTCCAATGGGCAGGTCTTTTTTGTGCAGTGGTACAACTGTCATTTTCTTTAAGCCGGCATGATAGAAAATGTGGTGACTCCCGTTTACTCGCTTTAAAATGAAACCACGACTCTCTAAAATCTTGATGATTTCCTTGGGGGTCATTTAGGATTAGGCAGAAATCGCAATAGAGTATTCAAAGGTTGAGCTATCGTCAGGAATACGTTCCTTATTTTCTCTTAGCACAGCTACATATCCTTCAATCGCCTCTTTGGCCATGGCAAGAGAATGCTCAAGATTCTCCCCATAGGTTATACAGCCGGGGAGAGCCGGGACAGTAACTGTGAAGCCACCCTCGGGTTCCTCATTTAAATGTACTCGGTAGGTAAGAATCTTTTTCTCCATTTGAAATCAAAGCTATTCAAAAAATCAATCATCTTAAAAACTTATCCACTTCAAATCCTCATCTTTGAATGTGATTACAACTGGCTAATTAACCAATTGAATCATTGAACAATTATGTACCATACTCGCCTCCAGGTTATTTGCGATCCTGAATATGCTGAAATCCTCATGGCAGAGATTGCGGAGGTGGGATTTGATTCTTTTCTCGAAACTGACAAAGGCTTTGAGGCATATGTTGAGAATGACCGGTTTGATAAAAAACAGCTGGCTGCCATTCAACTGAAGTATCATCATGTAAAACCTCTCATCTTATTTGAAGACCGCATCCAGAAGCAAAACTGGAATGAACAATGGGAGAAAAGTCTTCAACCCATTATTGTAGAAGATCAATGCCTTATCCGTGCGGAGTTTCATAAGATCGAGAAGAAATACTCTTACGAAATTATCATCACTCCAAAAATGTCTTTCGGTACGGGCCATCATCAGACTACGTATCTAATGATTAAGAATCAGCTACACATGGATCATGAAGGTAAGCGCTTGATGGATGCGGGGTGTGGCACAGGAATATTATCCATTATGGCAACCAAGCGGGGCGCCAAATCAGTTGAAGCATTTGATATTGATGAATGGAGTGTCATCAATGGACAAGAGAATATCGAAAACAATCAATGCTGGGGTATTCATCTTCAGCAAGGCGAAATCAGTGACCTGAAGTTTGAAGGAACGTTTGATATTATTTTGGCGAACATTAACAAGAATGTGCTTTTGGCTGAGCTTTCAGCCTACAGTGATTATCTTCGACCTGAAGGCCATCTGTTGCTCAGTGGATTTTATACTTCGGACATTGATGATTTGATAAAAGAAGCTTCGAGATTTCATTTTAAGGAAGTCCGAAGAGATGAAAAAGAAACATGGGCGGCCCTGCTTTTGCAAAAGACGTAAACCAAAAAATCTGCGTTATTAGATTCAAGTCATTTACCCTTTCCAAGCCTGAATGAGGTAAAAGCCCAGAACGAACTCGAAGGAGTTAGCACATTCCCTAATTATTTACGAATTTCAAGGTTTTGACTGCGTGAAGAAGGTTTTATCCCATTTAAGTTTGCTTTTTGTGGCGGTCTCTACTGCCTTGGCCCAAGGGGATGGACAGCCCTATCAGCATACTTTTCAAGATAGTATTCGACTGGAATTAGAGAATACCAAGAATGCAGATGCCATTACCGTGGGCTCCGGTTTCAGCACGGTGTGGGCATCTCTAGGACCTGATCAGCAAAGGACGATTAGAAGTCACGTGAAGGTGATGAAAAAAAAGCTTTACAAACTTCGCCCTCACCTCGTTAATTATTTTGGAGCCATTGCTGATGCCATCAATCTAGAAAAAACAGATGCAGCCCGCCTTACCAATTATTTGTTGGTTGCTGGGAAGGTGATTGATAAAGAAAATCCAAATAAGGCCAACGAGTTCTTCAGGCAAAGCCGCGACTTTTTCGAAGAGCATGCATTGAATAATACAAAGTATTATCGCCTCAAGGTTCTCAATGACGAATATCGATTTGACTATATTGATCTCCCGGTTTTTTCTTCCATGCCGGATACCGCACAAGCCGTTGCCTATGTAGAACCCGATACTTCTTCTTACAATACCCCGGCCTATCTGCAACCGATCCAACAACCGGAGCTTACCGGGCCTGTGCTTCGCTTTGATAAACTTTCATTAAACTTTGTAACGTCCTTCGATTCTACTTTTATAACAAATACAAAAGGTATCTTTTCACTTCGCGATAAAATTTTTGTCGGTGAAGGGGGGCGATTTGATTGGACGAGTGCAGGACTGGGAGCCGATTCAGTCCACTATGAATTTTCTAAATATAATTTCAAAACAGCGAGTGCTGCATTCAAGGCAAGACAAGGTAAACTTACCTACGTAGGCCGATTGCCCGGAGTTGTACAAGGCATATTTGAATTTAAGAGTGTAAATCATAAAGACAAAAAGAGTGCTAGCTACCCTCGTTTTGTCTCTTATCGCAGCGACATTGCTGTGTTGGGTCTTGGAAGTGAAAAGATGAAATACAGAGGTGGCTTTGGACTGCAAGGGGCACACATGAATAGTGCCTCCGTATCAGGCGAGCCAGCCTTTATTGAGCTTCAAGGAGAAACAGATAAACGATTTACAGCGCAGGCAAAGCTTTTTGAATTTCGCGATTCAATTGTAAGCTCTCAACGAGCACGCGTTGCCATCTTTCAAGGCAACGATTCCATTTTTCATCCGGCCATGTATTTCAGTTATGATTTTGGAAA
>JANNRV010000134.1:0-57479 GCA_031401775.1 Bacteroidia bacterium
AAAAACCGGAGACGAAATAATCATCAGTTTTAATATTGAACTAGTACCAAATAATAAATAATTACTTAATAAACTTAAAACCAATTTAATTATGAAAATGAATCGATCAATTTATCTCATGGCCTTTCTGCTGACATCAACAGTGGTATGGGCACAGCAACCTGCTATTCAATACTGGCGACCGTATGACCAACAGAGTATCAATGTATTTGAAATTCAGAAGGACAAGGACACCGTACAGTATGACGGGTTCAAAGTTCGTTTTGGTGCTGGCTTTACTCAAGGTTACCAAAGCATGAATCACGAAAATGGCGCAAAAGCTGTGTTGAATATTAATACTGGAACCGGAGCTTCTTATGTAGAAACCACTCCTGGTTCTGGCAGTTTTGTAAACCGTACAACTGGTGCTCCTGCAACTGGTATAGTACCTAACCCCTCCGTATTTGGTGGATACCTTGTAGGTACTGCACCAGCAGTACAGTATACCAATGCAAACGCATTGTATGAAATGGGTGGTGGCTTTCCGCTTGCACAAGCCAACCTGAACATCGATGTGCAACTGGCAGACGGAGTAAGCCTGAACCTGGTATCTTATATGTCATCTCACCACCACAATGAATTTTGGGTAAAAGGCGGATTTCTGAAAGTAGATAAAGTAAGCTTTCTGAAAAGTGAATTCTTTGACAAAATGTGGAAAAACCTGACGTTGAAAGTTGGCCATATGGAAGTGAATTATGGAGATGCACACTATCGCAGAAGTGACGGTGGCCACACCCTTCAAAACCCTTGGATTGAAAACAACATCATGGATCAATTTAATACAGAAATAGGTGCTGAATTGTACTGGATGAAAAATGGCATCATCATCATGGGTGCTTATACGGATGGAGAAATTCAAGGAAATATTTTTAACCCTTCATTACCAAATGTTTCACAACGTAAACCTTCATTCTTTGGTAAAGTTGGTTACGACAAGCAATTGCAAGATAATCTGCGAGTACGGTTAACTGCGTCTGCATATACAACAAAGTCTTCTATTAACAATACGTTAATGGGTGGCGACCGTACGGGTTCAAATTATCAGTTTGTATTGGACAATACTTCTGCTAGTGTAAGTACTGCATATACTTCCGGTCGTTTCAATCCTGGGTATCGTGACAACATCACAGCTTATATGATTAATCCATTTGTAAAATTTGGTGGCCTTGAATTTTTCGGAACCTGGGAATATGCCAAAGGAAATAACGCACTTGAAAATGGAGAGGGCTCTACCTACGGTGATTTAGATAATCGCCAGACACACCAAACTTCAGGTGAGGTAATCTATCGATTTGGTAAAAATGAAAAGCTGTACGTAGGTGCACGTTACCAGACTCTCAGTTCTAACCTTGTCTTTGGCCAAAGTGCTAGTGCCGCGGGAACGTTGACTCCGATATCCATCGACCGCACTTCAATAGCAGCCGGCTGGTTTATTACCCGCAATGTGTTGCTGAAGGGTGAGTATGTAACTCAGAAGTATGATGGTTATCCCGATACAGAGAGATTCTACGAAGGTAAATTCAGTGGTTTCGTCATTCAGGGCGCAATCTCTTTCTAAGAGATCCCCATGGATTTGGGTTAAGTTCCGGCCAGTTGGCCGGAACTTTCATTTTTTTCTGATCATCAATTACCTTTGTATTCCTATGAAAGTAGTGGTTGGAATAATTCTCTTCATTGCCTTAAGTGCATTTACAGCAACAAAAGACCATTCGATCCTTCTGCACCGATTCATTGTGCTACCTTCCAGCAAATTGATTATTTCTGGCAAAACAAATATCAATTCCTTCCAGTGCTCTTCGCTGTATTGTGGAAGAGACACTTTAGTTCTTCAGGAGGGAGGCCCTGGTAACCGGCCCGTATTTCTTAAAGGCTATGTTGGTCTGGATGCCTCTGCGTTTAACTGCGGCTTGCAAATGATGACCAACGATTTTGGTAAAACGATCAAATCAAAAGAGTATCCATCCATTTCTATTGACTTCATTTCTTTCGAGCGATTGCCGGTTTACGGCTGCGCAGAAGAAAAATTCAAAGGGAATCTCAAGATAACGCTGAGTGGTGTTACGCGTTCTTTCGAGGTAACATGTTCCATCGAGGCGAAAAACAATGGTCAAATACATCTAAAGGGAGGAAGAAATTTTATCTTCTCTGATTTTAATTTGGAGGCACCCACCCGCATGATGGGCATGGTAAAAGTAAAGGAGACACTCGATGTTAATTTTCATCTTATCCTGGAATTGGATACCAATTCGTAACTCCTCATACCTCTTTGCATTTTCAGTCTGATTAATACTTTCATCAGTCATTCTCATTTTGGATATTGACGTTCCATTATTATATCCAATCTTTGCCCACGAATTATAATTCCTATTCATTTGTTAACTGTCCATGAACTATAAACTCTATCTCGGCCGCATTTCAGGTATTAAGCTATTTGTCCACTGGACCTTTCTGTTATTGATTGGCTGGGTAGTATACTCCGATGTTCGCTCCGGGCTGGATGTTGAAAGTATCCTTTGGTCGGTGGGTTTTGTCTTTACCATTTTTGGATGTGTCACTTTGCACGAACTCGGTCATTCACTCATGGCACAACGTTACCATATCCGAACGCGCGATATTACCTTATTGCCTATCGGTGGGGTTGCCAGTCTTGAGTCCATGCCTGAAAAACCCAAAGAAGAACTTGCGGTGGCATTAGCAGGACCGGCTGTCAATGTCATCATTGCTATCATTCTGTTTCCATTTATTTACATGAATCAATCGCCAGAAGTATTTGAAGGACTTGGAGGCATTAGTCATTCAAATTTTCTGACTTCCCTGTTAAGTGTAAACATCAGTCTTGTTGTTTTCAACATGATCCCCGCTTTTCCGATGGACGGTGGACGTGTGCTGCGAGCGCTGCTGGGCTTTAAATTGAATCACGCTAAAGCCACTACAATAGCAGCTCGCATCGGTCAGATCATTGCCGTAATTTTTGTTATGGTAGGATTTTATGGCAACTCCTTTCTGATTTTTATCGGGATATTCATTTTTATGGGAGCGCAGACGGAGCTAAAATATGCACAAGGCACAGCCGTATTGAATGAGACTTCCATCGGAGAGATTATGCTTTCCACCTTTCCGCGGATAGCAGCCACAAGCACTATCCGTGAAGCCGCACAAAGGTTGTTACTAGAAAAGGTTAATAACTTTTTAGTAATTCAAAATGATCTTCCGGTAGGTTCATTGAGCAGACAAGAGGTTCTAAAAGCACTAGGAGAAGGAGGAGAAACTACGCTTGTAGAGCAAGCCATGGAGAAAAGCCTTCTTTACCTCAATGCCAAACTATCCATACACCAAGCGCTGAAAGAAATGAATTCTCAACAACGCTCATTAGCCATGGTCACCGATCAAGATCATGTTGTTGGGATGATTGATCCTCATCATATTGCGGCTTTTTTAATGACGCAGAAGAAAAGTCAATTATAACTTCGTTGATATCTAGAAGTAAAACTCCTTTGCCTGCCCTACCCAATTGTCGCGCACAATGCGCTTGGGGAAAAATTCAATCGCCTTTGAAATGTGTTCAATGGTTTCCGGTGTAAACTCGCTGATTTGCCGAAAAGTATAGATACCCAACATATTCAACCTCTTCTCAATGAAAGGCCCAATACCTTTGATCTTCGTCAGATCATCTTTTTCATTGATCTCCAACGGACGAACAAAGGGATGCATGGGTTCAATAACAGAAGATTTAGATAGCGCCTTTGATTCCAAGTCCTTTTTGAGTTTTTCATTGGCCTCCTCTAGTTCTTGTTTTTGAAACTCAAGTTGTTTTATTCTAAACCGCAATGCTCCCAATTCATTTTCTAATTGTGATGAAGCCGGGTGATTGCTCTGCATTTCCTTTAGCCCGATCAATTCACGATTCAGTTCTGTAAGTTCCTTTCTCAGCAGTTCATTGGTTTCGTTGGATTGGGTAAGGTTATGATCAAAATTCTGCCGTGCTTGTCTTATCCCTTGTTGCGCAGCATCAAGCTTACGCTCCACCTCGTGTTTGAGGCTAACTACTGCTTCCGTGTCCATCTCCATCCGTTGCGCTGTGCCCTTTAATATATTAACAGTGCCCTCGCGCTGCATCCATCCTATTCCATAACCCAGGAGGCAGGCGATTAATATCATGATGAGAATCTCCAGAATAGCAATGAACCTCGGGTGCGGGGAAAAGTAATTGGGGTCTGCACTTAGCCCCTTTACACTAAACATGTACCAGATAGCACAGCCAATGCACCACATTACAAACAACAGAAGAAACCAATAAACTCTTTTCATAGGCTTTGACAAGGTGAATTTACGCTTTTTAATACAACTATTGAACTCTGTCCTTGTGTGGTGCAGCCCAGCCCATCAAGAATATTGAAATACGAAAAGTTGTTTTAGAAGATACTTAGGTGTGAACTAGTGGTTGAAAAGCTATACCTAAATTATTAAGATTGGATTGATGGTTTATTTACTGGCCGGAGTCTTTGCTTTAGTCATTGCCTGGATCACCATGGGCTATAAATCCACTCTGATTTCGTGAAGAGTTTGAGGAGTGAGTAGGTGACTATTTCTTTACCACTCGAATGGACTTTATTCCTTCACTTGTTAAAGCTTGAATAAAATAAATACCCGGAGAAATATCGCCCGGATCAATTACAGTTTCCAAGCCTTGCTTTTCAATTGAAATTGGGAGCACGCTGCCCAACGTACTCAAGAATTTTATCTGTGTTATCTCAGCACCGGACGTTAATGTGAACGTACGCGATGAAGGATTGGGATATGCCAAAATTTGGTTTGCTTCTTCTAATTCAACCCGAACTACTTTTGAATAGGTAAACTTCTTATCGAAGTCCGTTTGCTTAAGGCGGTAATAAGAAACATTGGCATACGGTTTTTCATCAACAAAACGATAATCGAGTTTAACTGTACTGTTACCGGTTCCTTTCACGTTACCAACGTTTACCCATTCCTTTGCGTCTTGTGTTCTCTCTATGGTAAAAAAATCATTGTTATGTTCTGATGCCGTACTCCAGTTGAGCAGCACCGATTGATTTTGAGCTTTTGCATTGAACCAAATTAACTCAATCGGCAAAGGAATTGAGGCGTTAGTATTTCCTAAGGTAAATCGGTCACCGGTTACAAAATCAACACCAGAAAAAACAACGGTATTATTGATAAATGATCCGACAACCGGAGGTATATCGTTATCAGCAAAACCATCGCCATCACGATCAATCAATAATCTAAGGTTAGATCCTAATGGGCTTCCGAGACTGGATAGATCAAAAGAGACTGAGACTGTACCAACGTCTGCAGATTCGCCTACGCGCCATATGCGCACCAAGCGTTCTGCTACAACCGTCCCATCTACGCCTGAAGTTGTGCCCGTCAGGGCGCCATTATCATGGGCCCACATTAAAAACTCGCTGTTCGCTAATCCATTTGGGTTCCACATTCTGACAACACCTGTGCCCTTGGCATCAATATGCCTTGAACCATCGGATGCCTGACCAATACCAGCTGCTTCATGATCAAAAGTGAGAGCAGCATCATCAAAAGTGTATACATTATTGGCTGTAAGTGCTATATCATATTTAGCCGAAAGATAATTTTCGATAATAATTCTTTTCGCGTTGTTGATCGATTGATTCAAGATTAGCAATTCACCCATGGATCCATTTAAAAATGCGCCAGTTTCACCTTTGTTGCTACCTATTAGCCAAGTGCCTACAGTTGTTTCTGGAGTAACCGTTGCAGCTCCATCCGCAGTACCAGCTTTGTACAAATTAATGCTTGTTGTTCCACTTAGATTAAAAGTCTGTGAAGAAATTGTCCAAGTTGACAAGGCGTATGTAGCTGCGGGCGCAGTAGAAACACTTCCAAGGAAAGTTGTCAATTTGCCAACTGCATTATCATACAAAAGCAGCGTTCTCCCAGTCCCTGAAGCATCCTTTTGTTGTACAATATTTTGATTTGCCCCGGTCGTTGGCCCAACATTTAACGTTGAAATAATTGTAAAACTTGATGTGGCCGGATTCAGTGCAAAAGTGTTTAAACTAAATCTATTAGAACTGGCTGCTGTAAAATCGATGGACGCAGCATTGTTAATGCCTGCGTCTACAGCATCATAAGTAGGCTCATTCCCCGCGGTCTTGGTTGCATTGTTTCCTGATCCTGATTGATCGCTCCATTGCTGAACGATGCCGGCATCTACTGACGGGGTTATGCCTGCATTGCTGAAAACACTTTGGCTTGCATCCAGCCATACTTTAAGTTCTGATGTTCCATCGGTAGAAGCTACACCTCCCGGGCCCGTATTACCCAAAGAAGAGGGACCCGTGCCAACTACTGGAAAACCACTGCAGCCAACGCCTGAACACGCAACGGTGAACGTAGTACATATCTGTGCTACCGTTGCACCATTGGCATAGGTTAATGAACTCCCGGCTCCATTAACCAGGGTGGTTGAACCTGTGCCACAAAGTGTCGCATTTGTAAAACTTATAATTAGATCATCATTAGAGATTGATGTTGTGTTAATAATGGTGCTGCTATTTCCAGCAAGAATAATATCATCAGCGGCACTTAATGTTGAGCCCGCATCCGCTTCTAAAAAACCCAGATTAACATAACTAGAGGATAGATTAAAAGCGCCTCCGGATACAATTTTTGTGTACCCTTCAGTCATCATTTCGATTCCGGTAACGGTAAGTGTACCACGGATCAAGATGTCTCCTGTTTGATAAAACATGACAAGATTGGAGGCTGCAAAAGGTCCAACATTACTCCTCCCAAGTCCGTCCGGTGATGTGCTACAGGGTCCATTATCCGTAACACTATTAATAGTAATGTTGTGCCCTGTTTGAATTACTACATTATTACTTCTTCGCGGATAAACGCCTGTAGGAACTGCCCCGCTTGAACCATCGGGCGTAAATGACCATGATGTACTGGCTTCCCAGGCACCTGAAGCCAAGGAATAGAATGTTTTTTGCTGAATATTTATGTCTTCAAACGTAATGATTTGCCAAGGAGCACTTGCACTGGAATTGCCACCTGCGGTGCCGGTGGCACGACTGATTAATAAATTGGTTGAGCTGGTAATTTGGTAGGTGAACCATGAATGCCCAGTATTATCGTCAGTTGCAAAGCTTGTGCTGCCTTGCCGACCATAATTTCCCGAACCAATTACGCAAGCAGAATTAGCCGCTGTTATCGAAACGTTTTGTGAAGTTACTGTGGATGCAAAATTTTGGGTGCCTCTTACTACACTAGATTGATCGGTAAATTCAATAACGTAAGAAATAAAGCGTATTTCACCTGTAGTACCTACTCGAGTATACGTTACTGTAGTGGTATTTGTAAGCTCTGTACGCGGCAAATCATCTGGGTTTACATCGGCACTGATGGTATGATTACTTACAACAAAAGCTTTTGCCAGGTTCGAAATAGCAGGAGAAATAGTTGATGTGGTGGTGGCTGTGCCCGCAGTAAGTGTAGCCGTAACTTTTTGGACGGTGGCGGCCTGATATTCAACAATTTGCCAATAGACTTCTTCCATATTTGCGCCTGCAGCACCTTCAATAAAAAACCTAAGGTTGGTTGACGAGGTTAAATTGGCCGTAATCCCATCATCATTTCCTAATTGAGCTCCACTTTTTCTTGCTGAAACTAATACAAAACTCTTTGTTAGATCGATGCAATTGATGGCAACATCTACATTGGTATTTCGGGCAACATTTAAAGTTGAGCCATGTTGCACATTAACTCCGCCTTCAAATTCGAACACCTGCCAGCTAATTGTAACAGTACCTGTATTTCCTGTTCGCTCGAAGCTTAATGTTGTTGAATTTGTTATTTCACCACCAACTTGATAGTTGGTTGGGCTTGCATCACTAATGGTGGATGAGAAAACCAGAAAGGATTGCGACATATCAACTCCGGTAATGGTGACTGTTCTTGTTGCGCTGCCAGCGGCAATCGTTGTAGTGCCCGTCTGTTTTCTGAAAAACTCTGCTGCAAACAACGATGAGCTTGCAATTGCCATTACAACAACCAGGAGTAGTACTCGAGAGAATGCCCTTTTTACTAACAACGTGAGGTAGAAATAGCAAGTTAATTCGCTATAACAATCTGAAAGGTAGCTAGTTTACCCGCAAATGCAAAACGCTATTTGCAGTTCAATTCATTGAAAGCTCACGCTGCAAAATAGTTGATTTCTATATCAATTACGCTTATCTCGTATCGTTCATCAGTTGCTCATAAAACCAAATTGCTGTGCGATAGCTCTCCAAACTCACCCGCTCGTCTATTCCATGAAACCCAATGGGATCAATCATCGGACTAAACTTAATAATGCCGGATGAAACATCACCGAAATGACGCGAATCAGTTCCACCAATAAGAAGCAAAGGAGCAACCAGCGTATTGGCTGATGTTTTATTTATGGTTTCGTTTACTTTATTAAACGCAAAACTATTAGTGGGCGTAGCAGCAGATGCCTCTGCCAGAAAGGAGTTCGCATTGGAAATTATTACTCGTTCATCGTTTATTTTTTGTTCTACCCGCTCTGTCACTTCTTTGATTTCATCTCCCGGAAGCAATCGAAAGTTAACCGTTGCCCTGGCGATGGTGGGTACAACATTATCTTTTATTCCTGCATCGATAATGGTAGGCACTCCTGTGGTTCGCATCACCGCATTTCCGGTAGGGCTCTTTTCATAGATGCCGATAATCAATCCCTCAAACAACCATTGATTGGCAAAAATTATTTTTTGAAGGAAGGGCATTTCAGGGCCTATGTAATCTAAAAAACCTTGTGTTGATTCTGATATGCTTGCCTCGAATGGGTTCTCTCTGATTTTTAACAGGGCCAAGGCTAAAATATCGATAGCTGTTTCTTTAGCGGGTTGTGATGAGTGCCCTCCGCTTTTTTCCACCGTCAGGTCAAGTGATAAATATCCTTTTTCCGATGTGCCAAGTAAGGCTACCGGCTGGGTCATATTCGGTATCTCTTTCTTCGTTATAATTCCACCTTCATCTAGTACGAGGTCAGCCGTTATGTTCCGCGATTTCAGCAAGGCGGCTATTGCCTTTGCGCCAGTCCCTCCTACCTCTTCATCATGACCAAACGCAAAATAAATCGTCCGCTCCGGCTGGTAGCCTTCGATAAGAAGTTTTTCAGTTGCTTCAAAAATCGAAATGAGATTAATCTTATCATCCGTAGTTCCACGGCCCCAGATAAATCCTTCCTTTACTTCTCCGGCAAAGGGATCCACCGTCCATATCGAACGGGTTGCTTCTTCAATCGGCACTACGTCCTGATGTGCCATTAAAACAAAGGGTTTTAAATCGGGATTCTTTCCTTCCCATTTATAAAGCAGAGAGTAACCTGCTACAATTTCACGGGAAAGTTTTGTATTAATTGTGGGATAGGTTTTCTCCAAGAAACTTCTAAACCCTATAAATTGGGTGGAGTCAAATAAAGTTGAATCACCATAGGAAATTGTTTTATAGCTGATCGCTTCCTGAAAATGCTTAAGCGACTCGGGACTAATTTCAGGTGCCGGCATTGTTTCTATAGCCAATTGTTTTGATGTGAACCGGAAGGTATTGAAAAGTAGAATGCCAACAAGCAATATCGCAACTGCAACTGTAGCAAGTAGAAATTTCTTAATCATTCAATTTGATTCAGGTCCTTTTACTATTAAAACCTAGTAATAAAAAACCATCTTTTACTTTTTACCTAAAGCCAAGATTGTGCTCGTCCGTTGCCGTGTTACTTTCAGCAGATTTTCATCTTTCGATAATGACACTCCAAACGAAGGCGCAATTTCTTTCAACTTACTCTGCCATGCCGGTGACAAACTTCCCTTTTTAAAACATTTCGGAAGAATACCCAGCATGACCGCTGCTGCCGTTGATGCACCAGGTGATGCACCGAGCAAAGCCGCTACTGTTCCATCTTCTGAAACCACAACCTCTGTTCCGAATTCCAATACACCACCTTCTTCTTTATCTTTCTTGATCACTTGCACGCGCTGGCCCGCTTCCATCAGTTGCCAATCTTCCAGTTTTGTAAACGGAATATATTCGCGTAGCGCTTCCAGGCGCTGCTCCGGAGTCTGGCGAACCTGATCAATTAGATATTTAGTGAGCGGCATGTTCTTCACTCCGGCAAACACCATAGGAATGGCATTATCAAAACCAATTGATTTGGGCAAGTCCATCAGTGAACCATTCTTAAGAAACTTGGTTGAAAATCCCGCAAAGGGCCCAAAGAGAAGTTCTTTCTTACCATCAATCATTCGTGTATCGATGTGAGGCACTGACATTGGGGGTGCTCCTACCGAGGCTTTACCATAGACCTTGGCATGATGTTTTGCAATCAATTCTTCATTCAGGCATTTGAGCCAAAGCCCGCTTACCGGAAATCCACCGTACCCTTTTCGTTCTTTGATCTCTGCTCGCTTCAGCAAATGTAAAGTAGCCCCACCCGCTCCGATGAATACAAACTTGGTATTCACCTCACTCTTCTTACCGTCAGTAAGATTCTTTAAGAATACATCCCAACCACCTTTGCCATCCGGATCAAGATCCAGTGCTTCTACATTGTAGTGAACGGTAACACCGGACATTTTCTCCAGTTGATTAATCATGCCACGGGTAAGTGCTCCAAAATTTACGTCTGTGCCTATATCCATCCGCGTGGCTGCAACAGGTTGTAATTTCTTACGGCCTCGCATTACCAGCGGTGCCCATTCCATCATCAAATCACGGTCTTCGGTATATACCATGCCTTTAAAGAGAGGACTCTCGTGCATCAGGCTATATCTCTTCTTCAAAAACTCCACGTTCTCTTTTCCCCACACAAGACTCAGGTGTGGAATTTGTGAAATAAATTCGGCTGGATTAGCCAAGTATTTTTTCTCTACTAAGTAAGCCCAAAACTCGCGCGATACTTCATACGACTCTGCTATTTTAATGGCTTTGGAAATATCAACTGAACCATCTGCCTTTTGGGGCGTGTAGTTCAGTTCGCAAAATGCTGAGTGGCCTGTACCTGCATTGTGCCATGCATCCGAGCTTTCTGTTCCCGCCTCGTCAAGGCGCTCGAAGATTTGGATCGTGATATTTGGATCAAGTTCCTTGAGAAGCATCCCTAATGTTGCACTCATGATGCCTGCTCCCATCAAAACTACATCAGTTACCGGAACTAAGGGTTTAATTGCTTTTGTCATACTCGTTTAAAACCTTCGAATTTAATCCATCGATCTTCACCTTGCAAACGGGTCGTATAAAAATCCTTTTGGAACAATATCCTTGCCGATACGTTCTTGGTTGTTTAGTACTAGTTTTGTCTATATAACGAATGGTAGAAGCACATAATTTCATTTCCTCTTGGCAGCTCTTTCCTGAAAAGGGCACCTACGAATTTGGCGATCGGCCTAAGTCAGGAATCTATAAGATAGAAGTCATGAGCACAGGCAAAGAGTTGGGCATAAGTATGAATTGGGTATCACTGGAAGATCAGGCATTTACATCACATTATTCTGCTGTGCCAAATGGTGAGGAGCAGCTTTGTGATCCCTCCATTGCCGATGCGATCAAGATTGAATTCAATAGTCAGTTATCGTTTACATCATTTTTTCTAAAAGATGAGAAAATTGCTTTGCGGGTGCTACATGAGATTACACCGAAAGGCTTGTTGAAGATTACACAAACTCATTTCATCGGCAAGAAGGAACTAACCAATACAGAGCATTATCATAAGCAGTTTAGTGTACTGCCGTATTCGGCCTCCGTATCAGGTGCGGTAATTCGGCCCAATGAAGAAGGCATTATTCGTCATCAGGCCTTGTCGGCTATGGAAGAGCAGACGAACATGCAGCTTACACAGATCCGTCAGCAGATTGAACTACTCGCCATTCAAGCCAAAGAAATACAAAAGCGAAAGGAACTGTCCATGATCATTTATGATGCTAAGCTGAACTTTGCACCTGTGATCGGTCAACGGTATTTTTTGTATGAAACAGAAGAAGGGAAACATCTTGTCTCTATGATTGGCCCCAAAGAATGGGGGAGAAAGGGAATGCCTTTCAAAAACTTTGTAGCCGAAGTAAAATTATTGGCTGATCATACCTGGGTGGAGATGTAAATAAGTTATTAACGAATCACTTATACCTCTTGCCTTTCTTCACCACCATCTTCACATCTTGTAACAAATCCATGTGGCGGAGTACATCCCCCTTCACGGCAATGATATCTGCATACTTGCCTTCACTGATGGTGCCAAAATCTTTATCGACACCCATGGCTACAGAAGGCCAGTAGGTAGCGGCACGGATCGTGTACATCGGGTCGAGTCCGAATTTGTTTACCCATACATCGAGTTCGTTCCAGGTGCTTTGGCTGTGGAACTTCATGGGAATACCGCTGTCGGTTCCAATTAAAAGTACCACTCCCGCCTCTTTGAGTTGCTTCACTTTTTTCTCAAGTGTCGGCTTGCGAATAGGGTTCAATCCGAAATAACTTAATCGGCCCGGATACTTAATGCTTTGTTTAATATCCGCAATGATCGAATCGGGCAGGCCCAAATGCCATGATGTATTGTCCAGCGCCTCGGGGTTGTCTCGCATGTATTCGTAATTGAAAAGTCCTTCTACCGTGGGTGTCCAAAACAAAGGGCCAAGGCTCATCTTCGCGGTACGTTCCTTAATCATCGCAATTATATCTTCGGGATATTCCGGAGCAGCTGCCAAACCGGTATGTTCAAAATTATCAACACCCGCTTTCATCCCTCTGCGTATTTCATCAGGACGGTGTGAGTGTCCTACTACTTGTAGTTTATTTTTATGTGCTTCATCCACCACGGCCATGTATTCTGCTTCTGTCATCTGATCCTGATCAATCAACTTAATGCAATTCACTCCTGCTTTAGCGAGTTGTTTTACTTTCGCTCGCGCATCTACATCCCCTTTTACACCCCATCTGAAATCAGCTGTGCCTGCATACGGTTCATGTTGGATAAACGGTCCGGACATGTACATGGTGGGCCCCGGTATTTCTCCTTTGTTGATTCGATCGCGCACAGACAAGCTTGGTTCCAATGGACCACCAAGATCGCGAGCACTCGTCACACCTGCCATCAACAATTGATGCGCTGAAGAGGGCATAATGACACTTCCGGCCAGTTTCAAATACGTTTTATCCCAATGGGTATAGTCGCTATGTCCATTGATCATTAAGTGCACGTGCATATCCCATAAGCCGGGCATTACACTCATGCCTTCGGTAGAAATTATTTCAGCTCCTTTGGGAATTTCGATTTGCCCCACCTGGCCGATTGCCTTGATGCGTTCACCTTCTACAATGATGACACTGTTAAGCAATGGCTTACCGCCAAAGCCGTCAATCAATGTGCCGCCTATGAGGGCTTTGATATTGTTTTGTGCAAAAAGTGTTCCTGCAACAAAAATAAAGAGAAGAGATAATATTTTTTTCATAGTGTGTTTGAGATGGACTAAGCTAAAAAATATTTTCGAGAACCGTTTGAAAATTTGAGGAGTGGTGGATCTGGAAGATTTCTCCCTCGGGTCAAAATGACATTATGTTGTGGTCCTTTCGAGCGTATGAGTTTTTGCGACAGGTGATAATTAAATTGCGAGAAATCTATCTTACACTAGAGCTCACCTCAGTCAAAGGAAGATTTCTCCCTGCGGTCGAAATGACCATGATCAATTCTTTTTATAAAAGATAAACTCACCTCCTTCATCACCTGCATTTTTCAACGGATTGCCAAGCGGTGTTTGAGTGGAGGCTTCTGCCACTTTGATCTTCACATGCTGGATTAATTCTGATACGGCAAATTTTGACTTTTGATTTTCCTTCAGATAACTTATAAAATTCTTTGCGAAAGGACTGTTGTCACCCAGTGCTCCATCTGAGACTACTTCAAGTCTGCCCGATACCAGACCCCATCGGGATTTAAATTTCTCCACGTTGTCGCTGTAGCCACGGGTTGTTTCCGCAAACAAGGATCCCGAAAAGCAGGCATCCGCCACCAAGAAAGTATGCTGAGAATTGATGTTGTTAATGATCTTCAGAATCTCTGTGTTTGATATATAATCTCCATTTGAGTTGGTGTGCGCTTCCACGGGTACCCAATAGCCTTCGTTGAGGAGTTGGTCGAAGTATCCATGACCCGAATAATAAATCAGCAGATTATCCTGAGGGCCGATTTTTTCAATTAGTCCACGCATGCTGTTATAAATGTTACTTCGGGTGGCTTGCTCTTCTTTCAGCATGACGATATTGTCGAATTCAAAATTATACTTACCCAACAGCGTACTGGCCACATCACTTGCATCGCGCACGGCATTGTTAAGTTTAGGCCAGTATTGATAATTATTGATACCAATTACCATCAAGTAGTTTTTAGCATTTGCAGGATTATATTCCTCCCCTGTCAAATTTTTTCGCGAGATGATAAATTTTTTCAAGGCTATGTTATCGTTGATGTCTGTAACTTCAATGGTCACTGAATTATCTCCCATGGCAAGAGGAAGGTTGATTAGGAAATTTCCATTCTCTTTAAGAGGTGTTTGTACTCCATTTACTTTTAATTGCCGCACGCCTGACTCATCGACAACCGAGCCACGCAGATCCAAGATGTCTTTATAAAGTGTCACACGATTATTTTGCAGATTGGGGGGATTGGCCACAAAGATCTGTGGTGGAGCTTTGTCCTTTGAATCCTTGTAATGGAATACGGGTGAAATATTAAGGCTGGCGACATCCCACGTGTGCACATCCGTTGAAAATTCTTCCACAGCAGTAACGCTCTTCCCATCGGGAGCTACATTAATTTTTAAAACAGGTGTTGGAGTACTTAGCTTCAGGCTGATTAATCCTGTTTTCACATCGTAAAACTCAATAGCGTTTTTCTCAAGACCTATGGCAATATACTTGCCGTCTCCGCTAAACTGTAAGTCATAAATCCAACCACGCTGTTGGAATTCTCTTTCCTTTAACCAGGATTCCGTATTCCAGAATCTGACTGCCTTATCATCACCACCACTCGCCAGTATTTTTGAATCCGGTGAAAATGCTAACGATCTTATCCAGTTTTTGTGAGCCGGTATCTTCTTCACAACCGAACCATCTAGCAGACTATATATTACAATCTGCAGGTCTCCTCCTCCACTGGCAATCCATTTTCCATCAAGACTAACATCTAGTCCTCTTAGGGGTTTTGTATGTTCTTTTTTGGAAAAGACTTCTTTTAATGTTGTCAGGTCCCATTTACGGATGGTCATGTCCTCTGAAGCGGAGATCAGGAATTTATCATCATCAGCAAAGCGAATTGCCACAACGGCATCCGTATGTCCTTCCAATGTGGAGAGCAACTCGCCCGAAGGCATTTTCCAAAGCTTAATCGTTTTATCCGCAGAGGCGGTGGCCAGAAGATCAGTTTTATTGTTAAATCTTAAATCGAGAATATCACGTGTATGAGCATATTTGAATTTTTGGTTCTGTCCGGAGAACGTACCGGAAAAATCCTTGATCTTGGTATCCGTGCCGGCACTGTAAAGTACCAGATCATTGCCTTGCGCAATGGCGGTGTACTTGTTGTCATTTGACGTGGTAATGGAGGTAACTCCTTTGGCTCGGAGGCTGAGGCGCAATAAATCCTGACCGGTTGTGGCTGTGTAAGTCAAAACCATCAGGCTTGTGAATAAACACAGTGAAGGTTTCATGGGTATTGAAATTTATTTTTTCTTTCCGATGTTGTAGGAAATTCCCGTCTTTAAAAGAAGAAATGAACCTTTATCTCTAAATAAGACATCATTACTTTTTAGCAATTTGCCAAATTCTGCCTCCACGAGATTGAGGTACAATCTATTACCAAGTCGTAGCATAAGGCCTGCACCAACAGACGCTGCAGTTGCATCGGTGGCTATCCTGTAACTTCCCAAATCTACTACTGCCTCAAACAAAATATACTTTGCTTGAAAATAAGGTCTTAATTTGGATGAGCGCCCTGTTGAAAACCGAACATTTAAGCCATGCATAAGGTGTTTGGCATCAAGATCAGCATTGTTGTTTCCTCCGCTATTTTCCTCCGAATGATAGTTGGAAACAATGGCTGTTCTGTTGTGAAAATAGCCAACCGCCAAATGTTGACCAACATGAAAATTCACTTCGCCCTGGACAAAAAGGCTCTCATATAGATAACTATAGTTTTGCGTGCCGATATTATACTCATCAAGAATATTTAAGTAACCGGCCTTTAAAGAAAAGTCCATGGAGGGAAGGCGGAATTGGGCAGCAGCTATTGGGCCTGCCAAACAAAAAAGAATCAATAGTTTATTGCACTTCATAATTAAACTTGAAGTTAACTACTTCTACCTTGGTGATCTTTTGATTATCCACAGCAGCTGTTCCTACCTTCCACCAGTCAGCCGCATAAAGTATAAGAAGGTCATCACCTATCTTTAATTGGTCTCTTATTAAAAAAAGAGGACTAAAGTAATAGGTGTCTAATTCGCGCCCACACCCTGTGCCACTGCACTGAAAAAAACTCGGTTGATTATTGTTGGACTGGCTATACCGTCCATCCTCAAGACGGAAACTATTTAATAGCCCAAGTTGCTTTTGATCGAAATAGTTTACGTAGGGGCCGGAGATGTTTGTGTTACCTGTATTGAAAGGAACTGATAGGCTTCCGCATAAATCCAGCCCGCTTCCACCATTAGGGCAACTTCCCGAACCCTGAGAATTAGGATTGCTGTAGTTCGTACCACCGAAAGTAAAGCCAGTTAGCCTGTTGTTGAATGTAAAGGCGGAAAAGTCACTCATTGAGCCATCGGGTAACTTTCTGGTTATCTTTTCTAGTTCACCACTTGACTTATAAATCAGGGTGTCCTTAGAGGCTAAATCTATTGTTGTGCTGGACGAAAGGCTTGGATTTATGAACGTAATGATCTTGTTCAACCTGCCCGTAGCATCATAGCGAAACCGATAAACTTCAGCGAAGATGGTATCTTTCTGAACTCCAAAAGTGTATAGATTCCCATTCGACAGGTAGTATTGATAATACTTGTGAGCTGTAGCTATCGGGCTTCGGTACTTCAGCTTCAGGCTTGGCAATGCCGGTACGCTCCATTCTACATAACGGGTTAGGATTCCATCAGGAGTTGAAACATTTACCGTGGCATCCTCGACTAATTTTGCAGTAACGGTTTTGGAGCCGCCATGCGTGTCCTGCACAATATCTATTGATGTGAGCTTTACTTTCTTAAGCTCTGACTGGCTGGTAATATCCGAATCTTCAATTATAGTACAGGAAGCCAACAGAAGAGCCCAAAAGCCTGTCCGAAATTTGGAAACCACTGTGAAAAAGCCATTGAAATGACTCATAATCGGTTATCCTTTGATAAGGGTTGAGAAAGCTAAAGAAAATCAGGATTAATAACAATTGATCATAAATGCGATCCTGAAATTGCGAGAAATCTTTCAACAGAAGAGCAAACCCGCTGTCAAAGTAAGATTTCTCCCTGCGGTCGAAATGACATTGGAGTCCTTTCGAGCGTAAGAGCTTTTGCGACAGGCGGTCATGAAGTTGCGAGAAATCTTTCTTACAATAAAACTAACTCTCTGTCAAAAGAAGATTTCTCCCTGCGGTCGAAATGACTATCCTTTTATCAATTCACAATTTTCTCCGGCTGAAAATCGCCACGTAACTGCCGGTATCTTTTCCTTGCCTCTGCCGCATACACACTGCCGGGGTATTTATTCAAAAACTCACGGTAGATCTCACTTGCTTTGTCTTTGTTGTGGAGTTGGCGTTCGTAAATTTCTCCTTTCAAAAAATAGGCATCATCCGCCAGAATATCTTCACTATACACGTTGAGTAACTTCTCAAGAAGTGCAATGGATTGATCAAATTCGCCTTGCTTCATTCGTAGATTTGCTTCCAACCAAAGCACATTATCTAAAATAGTTGAAGCAGACGTTTTCAAAGAATCCTGATCTCCTTCAGCAGTTTTAAGTTTTGAAATCTTTTGAAGTGCCTCCTTAGTTTTATTCTGATATAGCAATAGCTCAATTGCCGCATACTCTTTTAAAGCCGTTCCGAGTGTGTCAAACGCTATATTTTCTTTAATCAGCATGCTCAGGTCAATCGCATCATTAGCGATCTCACGCGTTGTGGCCTTTTTTAAAATATCAAGGTGCTCTTGTGCTAATTTAAAATCCCCATTATAGTAGGAAAGTTTCGCATTGCGAAGTTTGGCATCGTACCCAATTGGTGTTTCCTTCTGCGTTTTTTCTACTTGTGAATAAAGTAATGTGGCTTCCCAGTATTCTTCTTTCAATAAATAAATATCCCCAAGATCCAACTTCGCTTTCGACTTTGCATAAAGTGCAACCCGAGGATTCGAAATCAGCTCATTTAATTTCTTGATAGCGGTTTCCTTTTCATCAAGATAATAGGCGTAAAGAAGCGCTTCATCTCCCAGTGCATCAAGCGCATTGGGGTTATCGGGATAAGTAGAAATAAACGAATCGTATTCTCTAATCAAGTAACGAATAGAATCATTATTCACCGGATAATGTCCTTTTACTTTTGCCTCTCTGGCGCGAATGACTCCTAGTCGGGCCGGCAAATAATTTGGACTATTTGGAAATTCTTTGACCACATAAGAGAAGCTTTTATCCGCATTTTCATAGTCTTTATTGCTCAACGCAATCTGCGCAATCTCCAACGTCTTGGATTGCTCCTTCTTAAATCTTTTGTCATAGGCCCGAGCTTGAAGAAAGGCTCCATAAAAGTTTTTCTGTTGAAGATTCACCCAAATGAGCAGGTCCGCAAATACTTCTGCATCCGCATTTTGCTGTACGCGATCAAAGAGCAGTCGCTCCAGGCTTTCCATTTCATCCGGCTTCGTCAACAACATTTGTAATAAATTCTTCACATAACCTGAATTCCCCGGAGTCTGCGTAACGTAATTCAGATACTCATTTACCATGTCATCTTTCTTCGCATTCAGCCGGTAAAGGTTGGCTAGTTCTAAAGTGAACAGGCTGGGATTCCTTCCCGATTCTCTTGCTTGTTGCAGTGCGAGCACGGCATAATCAACAAGATGTTTTGTGGCGAGGTAATCGGAGATAGACTTTAACCGATAGATGTCTTCAGAATTATTTTTAATAAGGGTCTTAAAATATTTATCTGCCTTAGAAACATCACCTGAGCGAATGTAAACCAAACCAAGATCAAGTCGATACGTTTGCTTATCACTTGATCTTTTAATTACCCGCTCGACATAATCCTCAGCGTCTTTGTACTTTCCCATGTCAAGCAAAAGGGTGAGGTAGTTGTTATGGATGGATGGAATGTTCTCCACATTCTTTGACAAACTTTGGTACGCTGCGAGCGCTTTATTTTTTTCACCTTTCAAAATGTATTCATTCGCAATTTGGATTTCATTTTGGTCTTGCGCAAATCCAGCCTGTGGCAATAGTATTACACACATGCACAGTATTGTATTTAAAATAGTATTATAATATTTGTTGTAATTATAGTTAGCGTTGTGGAATTGTGGACAAACAATTCTCGCTTTACTTTGTCGATAATCTGTTGAAGGATTGATCATTATTATAACCTTGTTGTTGTTATTTGGCGTGCTATTGGCAAGTATTGGTAATCTATGTACAATATCTCTATTTGTTGATATTAGTTATATACACTTAACGTGATGTTTATAACTTTGGTTTACGGAGGGTTGTTCACTTTTTTTGCGTTACGCTTGCCTATTTATGAGTAGCATCTCATGTTTAGCATTCATGCTTTATTTATACACAAGTTATTCAGAATTTCAAAATCAACGGCCCGAGCTCCCAATTGGCTCTTATAGGGAATGAGAATTTTTTTTCAGGAGTCTGATAGAAGAAGGTTTTTTCTGGTTCTTGTCGTTCATGAATATTTCCTGAATCCCATTTTCCATTGTCGTTGGAATCTATATAAGCTCGTAATTTGTATTCCCTTGGAATAAGATTTTTGAAAATGTGTTTTTCTTTATCTTTAAATGAAGCTATCATTTTGTTTTCCGTGTTAAGTAATTCTACTGCATAGTGCTCAGCGTTAGATCGTATCTCTACCGATAGAATGCCTAGCTCATCAGTAGTGTAAAGTGCTATGTCAGCTTTTGCCTGCTTGCTAGAGTCTCCCTCATTTGATATTAGAAATCCTTTATTGTAGTTTATTCTAAGGGACTTTATATGCGCAGGAATCGATTTTCTGTCAATTTTTTTTATAATCCGAAATGTTTGATTAATTGAGTCTGTTTCTATTTCATTTTGATCTATTGGAATCGTGAAAAGTGTGTCAACCTTAATCTCTAAACTGTCTATTGTAAATTTTTTGATTGTCTTGTTGACCTTCCCTTCAACTAGGATTGAGTTTGTTTCGAAATCAAAGACGGGAGCTCCGATAGACACGTTGAATTTATCTTTGTTATACTTGTTTTCTGATTCCTTTAAGTAGATCAGAGAATCAAATTTTTGATTGAGACTGTCTGTTGCAAAAAGTCGTACTGGAATGCTATCGTTTTTTAGAATGGGTGTGTAATGATAGAATACTATTTCAGATTGATTTGTCCCATAAGAGTTGGAAGTTGGATGTGGTTTGTTGAGTTGAGCGGTGTAGTTACTGAGGCTTTTGTTAAATCGAACTGTTGTGATTTGCTGATTTCCCCTTGCGCTGTTTAGTTTAATTGGTCGGGCGTCCAACGCTATTAATGCAATTAAAAGTGAATCTTTGTTAGATTGTAAATTAACTGCTGAACTGATAAATCCGTACTTCTCATTGGTGCTTTCTACTTTAAGGTTTTTGTTTTTGTCATCAAATGCGTAGATATAGTAGCTACCATTTTTTAGATTTTCTATTCTGAACTTACCTAGCTTATTACTTTTTGTAAAGTAGTTAGGTAAATGCTTAAATACATCGAAGGTGTCGGATTGGTAGAGTGCAATGGTGATGTTTTCTGGAATTTTTTCTGAGAGCGCTTCGCGAACCGAACCACTGATACTGAGAGAATCTATATAAGAGCCGGTGCTAAACGCCAATTTGAGGTTGAGTGCGGGGTTCCCTTCTGTCAGATCCCTAACAGCATCTCTAAATAGGATTGAATAGGTAGTGCTGTCTTTCCATTTGATTTCAGGCTCAATAAAAACTTTATTCTTTTTTGCTGTAAATGTGATTTCTTTTCCTGGAGAAGGTGTAATAATGATTTGTTCTTTGGCTTCTTTTAATTGTACATCTTCATTGAATGTCAGTTCTATTTTTTTGCCTTTGAAATCTTTCCCATTGTTTGGAGGAGATGAGTTTTGCAACAACGGAGGAAGTTCGTCCTTAGGCCCGCCCGTGGGGGTTGTCTGATTTGCGCAGCCTCCCACGGAGAAGACAAGCACTAAGAAAATTATAGATGTCTTCATTCTTCTAATGTGCAAACGTAAATGAGACTGGAGTAGTTGGTAGTTCGTTTGGCTTTGATGTTTGAATTTAAACCACTAAAGAGTCCGTTTATTAGTCCTTTGATAGTATGCTTTCCATTGGACTTGTACGATTCGCTTAACATCGAGACATAGATCGAATCTAGCTTCATAGGCAATATTGCTTTTGTTTGGAGGCCGTTTTTTTTGAGAAGAAGCTCCATGGTTTTCTTGGAAAAGTGCCATAGATGTCTGGGCACATCATAACCAGCCCAATTTTGCAGATAGATTTTAGCGTCTTCAGACTCATGGTTTGGGACCGCTATAAATATAGTGCCACTTTTGTTGAGAGAATCTTTTAATTGACCGATAAGTTTGTTTAGATCACGGACATGTTCAAGAACGTGCCAGAGTGTAATGACATCAAATTTTTTTTTACCAATTCCTTCGTAGTTTTCTGCAATGGTCCTTCCGGTTGTTTTATTAGCAATATTTCTTGCCAAGGTCGAGGGTTCAATTCCATAACAAACCCAATCATTTTTTTTGCAAGTGTTTAGAAATTCTCCGGTACCGCACCCATAGTCAAGAAGTAAGCCGGTGTTGCTGTATTTTTGTATTAACTTTTTTTTCCATTGCAGTGTAAACTTTCTAGCGATAAAGTAAACCACATCCAATAAATTTTTAGGCGTAGTAGTATGAGATATATAGGAATTGGACGCGTAGTATTTTCCAAGTGTCAGCTCATCTGGCCTCGGACAGGTCAATACAAAAGAACAAGAAACACAATTTTGAATTTCAAAAATTTCCCCGGAAGTAGTATGGTCTTTGCAAGTAAGAAGCGGATTGAATTTTAAACCCCCACAGACAGGGCAGACAGTGACTAATTCGAGTGCCATTTTTATTTGCCCATGTAGATTGTTAACACGGATACATCCGCAGGCGACACCCCGCTTATTCTCGTAACCTGACCAATTGTTTCGGGTCTTATTTTTTTCAATTTCTCGCGCGCTTCAGATGAAAGTGTTTTTACCCTATCGTAATCAAAATCAGCTTGTATTTTGTAATGTTCGAGGCTTTCAATTTTTTCTGCCAGCTTTTGCTCACGATCAATATAGCTGTCGTACTTCACTAAGATCTCTGCCTGCTGTTGAACTTCTATCGAATAACGGTTGAGTTTAGCAGCAACTGCCAGATCAATGTCTTTTACATTTTCTATGTTGAGCTCTGGCCTTTTTAGAATTTGAGCTACAGAGACTTTTTCATGAATAGTAGTTGTTGCCAGTGCAGATAATCCTTCATTGATTACTTCGGGTTCTACTTTTAATATTTTCAAATCAGCCATTAGCCTTTGAAGATCATTCTTCTTATCAAGAACTTTCTCCAAACGTTCATCGCTTGCAAGGCCTATTTTATGACCAAGTTCAGTTAGCCTTAGGTCCGCATTATCCTGTCTTAGCAAGATTCTATATTCTGCGCGAGAGGTGAACATGCGATAGGGTTCTTGTGTGCCTTTGTTAACGAGGTCATCAATCAATACACCAATATAGGCTTGTGATCTTTTAAGAATGAAGGGCTCCTTGGCATGGACTTTATTATGAGCGTTTATACCAGCCATTAAGCCTTGGCAGGCAGCCTCTTCGTAACCAGTAGTTCCATTAATTTGACCAGCAAAGTACAGATTATCAATGAGTTGTGTTTCTAAAGTAGTATTTAACTGTGTTGGTGGAAAGTAATCATACTCGATGGCGTAGCCTGGTCTAAACATTCTTGCATTCTCAAAGCCAACTATTTTTCTTAATGCACTAAACTGAATTTCTTCTGGCAGCGAGGTGGAGAATCCATTGACGTAAATTTCCACTGTATTCCATCCTTCGGGCTCAACGAAAATCTGATGACGATCTCGTTCAGCAAACCGATTGATTTTGTCTTCAATGGAAGGGCAATACCTTGGCCCGATTCCTTTTATCCTTCCCTGAAACATAGGGGATTTATCAAATCCTTTTTCAAGCTCCTTATGAACGGATTCGTTCGTATAGGTTATCCAGCAACTGAGCTGCTTGCTAAGGGATGTTGTTTCTGAAAAGGAGAATTTGCCTGGCATCAGGTCCCCCTTTTGTTCCTCCATCTTTGAATAATCGAGAGATCTGCCGTCTAATCTTGGTGGGGTTCCAGTCTTCATTCTACCAGATTCAAACCCCAGTTCGATCAGTTGTTCTGTTATCCCGCTTGAAGGTTTCTCAGCAGCTCTTCCGCCTCCAAAATTCTTTTCTCCTATGTGTATTTTCCCGTTGAGAAAGGTTCCGTTGGTAAGGACAACAGATTTGGAATAAATTTCCAATCCAAGTCCGGTTTTGACTCCAATTACCTGCTTGTTCTTAACAATCAAACCGGTCACCATTTCTTGCCAGAAATCTACATTTGGGGTCTTTTCTAGTGCCAGCCTCCATTCTTCTGCAAACCTCATTCTATCATTTTGAGTCCTTGGACTCCACATTGCAGGCCCTTTAGAAAGGTTGAGCATGCGGAATTGGAGCATTGATTTATCCGATATAATTCCGGAGTATCCCCCCAAAGCATCTATTTCCCGAACAATTTGCCCTTTTGCCACACCTCCCATTGCAGGATTGCAAGACATTTGGGCAATGGTGTTCATGTTCATTGTGATAAGAAGAACCTTTGATCCCATATTGGCAGCCGCTGCTGCGGCCTCACAGCCCGCATGCCCCGCTCCAACTACGATTACGTCATACTTTGGAAACATGATCTAAAGTTTTAATTGTTCCACGTGAAACTTCCCCAGGAAGCTTACGTGGAGGAAAAGAGTTTCACGTGGAACTTGTTAACGCAAAGATAGGCAAGCTTCTTCTTTCTTTCTCATTAAGGCCTTTTCTGCAGACTTTTTATCGCTATATCCAATTAAATGTAAAACACCATGAATAATAACTCGGTGCAATTCCTCTTCAAAGTCGGTTTTGAAAAGTGAGGAGTTTTCTTCCACTCTTGGAATACTTATATAGATTTCACCCTCTACACTGTTGGACTCCTCTGAATAATTGAAGGTAATTATATCAGTGAGGGTCTTGTGATTTAGATAATCCTTATTGAGTTTGGAAAGAAACTCGTCTGAGCAGAAAATGTAGGAGAGAGAGGAAAGCTTTTGTTTTTCCTTTTTAATGACCTTTTTAATCCATTCTTTGGTTGACCGCGGCCTCGATACTTTGAAATCAATTCCTTCCGAATAAAAGGTGATAGACCCCATTAATTCATATAAAAACTCAATTCCACAACTCTCCCACCCTCCCTGAAGTCGACTTCATCGGATAAGTGTTTCATTAGAAAAATACCCCTTCCGCCCGGTTTTTCAATATTCTCTGGTGCAGTGGGGTCAGGTAGATTCTCATAATCAAAACCACTGCCTTCGTCTTCGATCTTAAATTTGATGAGTTTATCGTTTAGCGCAAGCGTTAATAACACGTTTTTGGAAGAATCGCCTTTGTTGCCATGTTTGATTGCATTGTTAACTGCTTCGGTTACTGCAATCATGATGTTTCCATAGATGTCATCATCCAAATGAAATTTTTCTCGAGCGTTATCAATAAAGCTTTCAATCATCCGGATATTCTCGGAAAGAGATGGAATTTGAATTCGGATGTTTTTCATAGTAACGCCAACTAATTCGGGTTTTCTATTCGCTTAAAATACTCATTAACCTCTTTCTTATAATAAGGATAAAGCTTAGGAGGCACTGTTTTCAACAATTCTACTTCTTTTTCCTTTAATCTTAAATATTCCTCAAACACGCGTGGAATTTCTTTGTCATAATCCTTAGCCGTCTCCCCTTTACGCTCATCATCAAGGTTTTGTTCGCGTATTGACTTTTCAGTTTCTAATAATCGGGTAAGTATTTCTTTTTGTCTCCGAAGGGTTTGTTCGGTTATCTGTTTATTAACCAAATCCATTTCTGTCTGTTCCATCTTGCCAGGGAGATCACCACCTGGTGTTTTTCCTCCCTCCTTCTTTAATTTTTCCTGCATTTCCTGCAGCGCTCTCCTGATGCGTTCTTGTTCTGCCGCCATCCTTGCGAGTTCTTCTGAATATTGCCGGCCTTCTTTGCTCCCATTTTTTAGCTCTTGAATTTTTTCATTAATCTTTTGCTGCATTTGACTGAGCGATGGTTGAGGTTGCTTTCCTTTTTTCCCTTTACCCTTGCCTGGCTTTGCATTAGCCATTGCATCCATCATCATATCAAAATGATCGTTGAGTAGAAGTGCCAGGTTATTGATACTTGTCATGGAGAGCTGCATCTCTGTAGAGGCATTTGGTTTTCTACGTTCTCGTATATGCTCTGCAGCTTTATCTAAATGACTATTCAACTCTCCTACTTCACGAGTTACCACAGAACCCATAAATGGATCACGTTTTGCCAGAGCTAATAAGCTGTCTTCCAATACTTTAGAGTCATCTTTTACCTTTAGTTGATTTTGAGAAAGCTGAATGTATTTGGGATCGATCTGTTGAACCTGATTGAAATCTTTCATTAACGATTCCTGATCATAGGATAACTTGATAAGTCCATGAATTATCTGACGCAGTGCTTCAAGGTTTTCCATATTCATTTCCATCTCCATAGAATTCTCCATCCCTTCTAATTGTTGTTTCATTTGCCTCATCTTGGAGATTGATTTCTTTTGAGGCTCAACCGACTTCTTTGGGTTCCCTTCTTTCAATGACTCCTTGCTTTCTTTTTGTGATTCCTTTAATTGATTTTTATCATCTTCAGAGGGCGTGTCAGCGGGTTTATCCAGATCTTCTGCCATCTTTTCTAGTTCTTCTAGGGTCTTTTCAAAATCGCCTAACTTATCAGACAGCTTTTCCTGTTCCTCCGCAAGCTTCTGACTTTCAGTTTCTTCCTTTGATTTTGGGTTTTCTTCGCTTTCTGTATTATTCCCCTTGTTTTCAGGAGAATTAGTATCGTCTTTCTTCTCCTCTCCTTTTTTTCCTTTAGTGTTCTTGTTCTTTTTATCACTAGTGAGCTCTTCTGTTTTTTTCAAGAGTTCCTCTTGTTTTTCGGTCTGTTCTTTTATTTGTTGAATGGCCTGATCAAGTTTATAGTCATATTGAAGTTCTTTGAATAACTCCAATGTTCTTTCCAATTCTTTTTCAAGATTGATCTCTTTGCGATTCATCTTATCCAACATCTTTTGCATCTGAGAGATATCAGAATTTTCTTTTAGAAGCTTTTCCAATTCCTGAAACAATTTTTTGGTTTCATCATCCAAGAGCTCATCCATCAGCTTTTGAATCTGTTCTGATTTCTCGCGAATCTTTTCATCTTGCTCAGACAACGCTTCTTTCTTTTGCTCAAGCAAGGCATTTTGTTTTTGAATTTCGTTGATCATCTGATCAAGGTTTTCCTTTTGACGGATCAGATCTTCCAGCATTTTTTTGTCTTGCCAGTCCAGCGTTTGCTTGCCTTTCAATTTTTGTTGCGCTTCGTCTATTGTCTCGCGAAGTTCTTTTGCCTTCTTTAAACTTTGATCAATTTTATTTTCGGCTGACGTTTGAGATTTTGTAATCTCTTCCTTCATTTTCTCCTCACTGGGCAAATCAAAATTGTAAGTTGCCGATTTGGTAGACTTTCGCCCGTTAACACCATCATTATCCCACACCTGCAGATAGTAATTTAGTTTGTCTCCTGCTTCAAGATCAAGTGAGTCAAGATGCCATTGATAAAAGAAGTTTTGACGAACTTGATTGGAGCTAAGAGGGATTACAATCTTTTTATTGTCAGTCTTTCCGTTAGTGACGGTTTGATAATTTAGTACCAGTTGAGTTATTCCGTAGTCATCTCCGAGCTGGCCACCCAAATAGACGGTCTTGAAGAGAACTGAATCTTTGAAGTGATCTACCGTGATTTGAGGATACTGATCCTTAATTACTTCGATCGCATAACTGATTTTATCTTTATTCTTACTCTGCTCATTCTCGAGGTCTACCCAATACTGATCAGGATCTTTAAACCCCTTACTAAAGGTAAAGATCTGATTATTAAGTGTTTCCATTGGATTTGGAACCTGGGATGAAGAGAATAACAAAGAAGCTTTGGAAGTATTTGCAGTCGCGATTTGCCAGGTAATTTTAGTGCCCTCCGGAATTTCCAAATTTCCAGAATTCACCAACTCTTCACTTCTTCTTCCCAGATAACGAGGAAAATCTAGCTTCATTTTTAACTGAGTAAGCTCCGGCCGATTTACAATTTTTATGGTGTACGCATCGGAATAAAATCCAGAGGCATCCAGTTGAAAAGGAACTTCGTTTTGAATCTTTTCAAAAGTGTACGAAAATTCGCCAGGATTCGTATTGGTTAACTTTAAGCGTAAAGCATTTGACTTAAGGTAAACCGCTTCGGGTAGCGCTTCTCCAGTCAGAGAGATGGTCAGTGTAAAATCTTCATTAAGAAATGCATTGAGATTTTTATTTACGATGTTGAACTTGAATGGAGCTTGGGGAGAAAATTCACGATTGAATTGAACGATGCGCTGGGTGCTTTGTATAAGAATGCTCCGATTAACAATCAAAATCAGGAGAATCAGGAATAGGGGTATCGAGAAATACTTAATCAGTTTTCTATTCCCTTTTAAATCAATGGCACTCTCAAAAGGGATATTTTCAAATACTCTTGACTTTTGATTAATCCCCGCTTCAAGCAATGGCGTCTGCAAACTACTTCCGGAAAGTTGGATCACATTCAATAAACGATCTTTGATCGTAGGGAAATAGGATCCAATGATCTTGGCACTTTCTTCCTGATCTATCCCTTGTTGGTACAACCACCAGGCAAGCGGCTTTTTAAGAAAGCGAAAGATGCAAAATGCAACCAGGGCGAAGAAGAGAAAGAAAATAGTAAACCGTGCCCAACCACTCAACCAAAGATTATGCTCGAGTAATGCGGCAATCAGAAAATAAAATAAAGTAAGTGATAAGGTAAGCAGTACACCACGCAGTGAAAGGCTCAAGTAGAAACGCCTCTTGAACGCGGAGAGCTTGTCGTTAATTGTTCTTATCCCATCACTCATGGCCGATCTTTAATTATCAAAACGAATTGAGCCCAGACATAGTTTTATAATCTACTAAGATAAGGAGGAGAAGCGGAGGATTTCAATCCTCTAGTCAATTTCGAGCAGGATAGGGCAGTGGTCTGAATGAACTGCATGGCTGAGTATAACAGCCCTCTTCAGTCTTTTCTGCAGTGAAAGGCTAGCCATGTGGTAATCGATTCGCCAACCCAGATTCTTTCTTCTGGCACCTGCCCGATATGACCACCAGGTATAATGATGAGGCATCCGATTAAAAAGTCGAAAAGTATCGATGAGCCCAATATTTATAAATTGAGTAAGCCACTCCCGCTCCTCTGGCAAAAAGCCAGGAGAATTCTTGTTAGAAACAGGATTATGGATATCAATGGGATGATGGCAAATATTATAGTCTCCACTTATAATTAGGTTAGGATTCGTCCTTTTCAAATCCTGCGTATACTTCATAAAATCCCCAAGCCATTCCATTTTAAATGCTTGACGATCCTCTCCACTGGAACCTGAAGGGAAATAGGCGCTCATCACTGAAAGATCATGAAAGTCGATCCGTAAAACACGTCCTTCAACATCATACTTTGAAATACCGCAGCCATACTCAACTCGGTCCGGCTTTCTCCTGGAGAGAATAGCTACACCACTGTAGCCTTTCTTCTCAGCTGGCATCCAATAAACATGATAGCCTAATTCTTCAAAAACGGATTTGTCAATTTGATCAAGAGAGGCTTTCACTTCCTGTAGGCAAACAATATCAGCATCGGCCGATACCAACCAAGAGACAATTCCCTTCTGAATGGCAGACCGGATGCCATTGACGTTGTAGGACAGGATTTTCAATTTAGCTCACCTCCGGAGTTGAAGTGCATATCATATTCCCTTTCGAAATACTCTAAAACATGCATTTTCAAAAGCTTCTCCTGCTCGAGTAAATCAAAATGGGGGAGCTTTTTGATCAATTTCCAATGCGGCCAGCCCTCTTTATCCAGCCCTTCGAGTTCATAATACCCAGAGAGGCTGAGCACTTTGCAGATGGCAATATGCATGAGGTCTTGTTTCTCCTCCTTCGAGAATCGCGTTGCCCCTTTCCCTAATTCCTGCATCCCTATTATGAATAGAACAGCATTCAGGTCTTTAGGCTTTTTACCAATGGAAACTTCCAGGTAGGTAATCAACGCATTCCAATTGCGCTCAAGATCAAGGTCCCGCTTAAACACGCTGAAGTTCCTCCCAATATTCAAATGCACGTCTTAAATGAGGAACAACAATAGTTCCTCCCACCAGTGTGGCAACCCCCATCGCTTCATGAACCTCGGCAGTATTAAATCCTACCTCTTTGCATTTCTCCAGATGGTATTTTACACAGTCATCGCATCGCAAAACCAGCGAGCAGGTGAGGCCAATGAGTTCCTTGGATTTCACATCCAGCGCTCCTTCCTGATACGCGTTGGTGTCCAGGTTGAAAATACGTTTGATGATCAAATTATCCGAAGCAAGAATTTTTTCATTCATCTTGGTTCGGTATTCATTAAATTGCTTTACCAGACTCATAACATGATTTTTAATGATCCTACAAATATGGTTATAAGTTTTAATTCAGCGATTGAGTATGGGTATACTGACTGATTTCATTTCATTATTCTTTCCACGTTATTGTCTGGGATGTTCAGAATCGTTGGTAAAAGGTGAAGATATCCTTTGCACCATGTGCCTGCTCGAACTACCAAAAACAGATTATCACTTACAACAAGGAAATCCGATTGAACAAAAATTGTTTGGAAGGATACCCATTCAACATGCCTGGGCATTTTTAAAATTCAAGAAGAGAGGAACCGTACAACACTTGCTGCATCAGCTAAAATATAATAACCATCCGGAGATTGGGGTAGTTCTTGGAAAAGTATTTGGAAAAGCGTTGTCAGATTCGGGATTTACCGGAGCATTTGATCTGATTGTACCGGTTCCTCTCCATCAATCACGATTGCTAAAAAGAGGATACAACCAGAGTGCAAAATTTGCTGAAGGCTTAAGCAGTTTATTAAAAATTCCATGGGATGAGTCTATCTCTATTCGCAGAGAAAGGACGAGCACTCAAACTAAAAAGAGCAGAATGCAGCGTTGGGAAAATGTGAAAGACGTTTTCACTGTTTCTCAAAATTCTAAAATTTCTGGTAAGAGAATACTATTGGTAGATGACGTAATTACTACCGGGGCAACATTAGAAGCCTGCGGCCAGCATTTGATTGCTGCCGGTTGCGCAGCGCTAAGTATTGCTGTTATCGCGGAGGCACAATAAAAAAAGCCTCCCGACTTGTCGGGAGGCTTTTTTGTTGATTTTTCTTTCGAATCAATAATTTGAGCCGGCTCTGATCATAGCGCAACGGAAACCTACAGTGGCAGTAGCAGAGTCTTCATCTAAGAATCTGCGTGTACCGGGTGACATCCAGTAGGCAACATCTTTCCATGACCCGCCTTTATACACCCGCACTTTATCAGAAACAAGAGACAAGAATCCGTCAGGTCTTTTATCATAACTAAAGCTCTTGGTTGAATCGTTTTTAGTTTTGCCATAACGATTTCTATAAGAACTGTGATCATCCAAAAAGTCATCTCTTCTTATAGGGTTAAGGTCATCAAAGTCCTGATAGGAGAGAGGACGGTAAACATCCATTACCCACTCACTTACATTGCCTGCCATGTTGTACAATCCATAATCGTTGGGAGGGAATTCATAAATATAAGAAGTGATTAATGCACCATCATTTAATCTTCCGGCAATACCCGCATAGTCGCCACGACCACGTTTAAAGTTAGCGAGGAAATAACCCATTTGCTTTCCGTAAGGATTACGAAGCGCGTGACCATCCCAAGGATAAATTCTTTGGTGTGTTTGCATTTCTTCCAGCCACTGAGTTCCTATCAAAGCTTGCGCAGCATACTCCCACTCTGCTTCTGTCGGGAGGCGATAGTCAGGAACAACAACTCCTGATTCGATAGGAATTCTTCCTCCTGCTGTAGGTTTTAGATCATCACGTCCGGATTGTATGGCAAGCTCATTATTCACCTTAGAGGTTCTCCATTTAGAATATTCGTTCGCTTGTTTCCAGGTAACTCCTACGACAGGGAAGTAACGGAATCCAGGGTATCTTAAATAATGTTCTACATAAGGGTCATTGAAAGCCAGTTTACTTACCCAAACCGTGGTATCGGGAAGAGCTCTTGCGTAGGCATCCTTAACACTAGGGTCTGATGAACGAGGGGAGTCAATCGTCATGTAATGCAGGTATTCCAACCAATGGATGTTGGCAATCTCTGTCTCATCCATATAAAAAGAAGCAAGGGAAACAGTGCGTTCCACGTTGTCGCGATAAGACATAATATCCTCTTCAAAAGAGCCCATTACGGCACGACCACCCTCGATAAACACCATATTTGGTGCATCCGGCTGATTATCAAACGGATTTACCGCAAAACCACCTCCATCAGCTTCATTATACTTTAATCCGGTGGCAGTACTGAGCTGTCCCGGATTCTGAGCAGTGGGTTTACCTCCTTTCTTCCCAAATAAGGAACAGGAGGAGATTAAAAATGTGACGCCAACCAAAAGCAACAGACCCTTAATACACTTCATTTTATTCATAGGATGATTTAACGTAACCGCTAATATAAAGAGATAATTATATGTTTTCCAAAGAGAAGCAATTTTATTGATAAATCATTACTGTAAAGACTACTACCTAACGCACCTTCAAGAGCTTTATTGCCAAAGAAAGCGCCTCCAATTTTGGGACATGGTTAGTCCAAATTGAAACCAAATAGCATGTCAAAGGCGAAAATTCAAATGATTTTCTCATTGGTATGATTTTCTCATCGATATGTGGAAAACAGCTCGGATTATGATTTCTATTGAAAATTTTACGTGCGCCTCCTTTGAAAAGAAATGCGATGTTGTCACAGGCTACTCTAGTTACATCACGATGAGGAAGGTAGGTGGATGCAAGGTGTATCTTTACCATACGGGAATCTTTTTTATTGAGGTATACTATTCCCCTGTCTATCAAAAAGTTTTGATGATTCATCCTTTCAATGATTCGGTTGGTCTTGAGCCTTATGCAGAAATGGTTTCCTTAGCCGATCTTAATTTGTGATCCTGCATCTTGTCGAGTATTTCGATGGCCGAGTTCACGGAAGTAATTTGATCGATGGTAAGGATCAACTTGCCTGCGGTGTCTTTCATGCGGCATTGCCGTGCATGGGTCTGAACAAAGGTTAGGATATTTCCAAATGTATCAGACTTATAATAATCAGGCTTATCAGAGATAAAATAAGCTTTTAGTTTATCGTTTTTAAGATTAATTTTTTCAAAACCTAATTCCTCACCCATCCATCGGAGTTTTACTGAGTTAATCAATTGAACAACCGCTTCGGGTAGCGGCCCGAACCTATCTTTTAATGATTCACTGAATTTTAGAAGAGCAGCTTCATCCTTAATACCATCCAGACTTGAATACAGTTGTAACCGTTCGCTCGTGGTGTTAATATATGTATCAGGGATTAGAATCTCCAGATCAGTTTCAATAATGCAATCCTGAACAATGAGCTTAACTTTTTCGGCAAGCTCTTCAGCAAAGAGCTCTTTGAATTCAGTCTCTTTTAATTCCTGAATAGCGTCATCGAGAATTTTATGATAGGTATCAAAACCAAGATCGCTGATGAATCCACTTTGCTCTGCACCCAATAGATTACCGGCTCCTCGAATATCAAGATCACGCATGGCAACTTTGAAGCCATCTCCGAGTTCTGAAAATTCTTCCAATGCAGCCAAACGCTTTCGTGAATCGGAACTGAGTAAAGAAGTAGGAGGTGTAAGTAGATAGCAGAATGCTTTTTTGTTTGAGCGACCAACACGACCGCGCATCTGATGCAAATCACTCAGCCCGAAAAGGTGGGCATGATTGATCATAATGGTATTCGCATTGGGGATATCAAGACCTGATTCAATGATGTTCGTGGAAACAAGGATATCATACTCTCCCTCGATAAACTTGAGCATGACTTTTTCCAATTGATCTCCTTCCATTTGGCCGTGCGCAATGCCGATGCGTGAATCAGGGACTAATTTAAAAATGACATTCGCCATCTGTTCAATATCACTCACGCGATTGTGAACAAAGAAAACCTGACCGCTCCTTCTTAATTCTGTGCTTATTGCATCGCGGATAATGTCTTCATTGTAAGTATGCAACTCTGTGGTAACGGGCTGTCGGTTGGGCGGAGCAGTAGCAATGATGCTAAGATCTCGGGCACCCATCAGTGAAAAATGAAGCGTACGCGGAATAGGAGTTGCTGTTAAGGTGAGCACATCCACATTTACTTTCAATTCTTTTAAGCGGTCTTTTACTTTTACTCCGAACTTTTGCTCCTCGTCAATAACCAATAATCCAAGATTTTTGAACACTACGTCTTTACTCACCACACGATGAGTCCCGATGATAATATTCACTGTTCCCTCACCAACCTCCTTGAGTATTTGTTTGATTTCTTTTTCTGTCTTAAACCGAGATACGTATTCAACTTTTACAGGAAAGCTGCGAAGGCGTTCTGAAAAAGTTCGGTAGTGCTGCATGGCCAGAATAGTGGTGGGCACAAGCACTGCAACTTGTTTACCTTCTGTTGCCGTTTTAAAAGCAGCGCGAATAGCCACTTCCGTTTTTCCAAATCCCACATCGCCACATACAAGTCGATCCATCGGATGAGGCATCTGCATATCCTTTTTTACATCCTCCGTTGCTTTGGCCTGATCGGGAGTATCTTCATAAATAAAAGAAGACTCCAACTCTGCCTGAAGAAATCCATCGGGGGCAAATGCATAGCCGGGAGCTTGCTTTCGTTTTGCATAAAGTTCGATAAGTTCTTTGGCGATGTCTTTGACCTGCTTCTTGACTTTAGCTTTTTTATTACCCCATTCAGATGATCCTAGCTTACTGATGAGAGGAGGCGTTCCTTCTTTTCCGGAGTATTTGGAAATCTTATGAAGAGAATGAATATTGACGTAGAGTAAGTCGTTGTCGCGGAAGACCAGCCGAATGGCCTCTTGTTCTTTGCCATTTACTTCTTTTTTTTCAAGGCCGGCAAATTTTGCGATACCATGATCAATATGTGTAACAAAATCTCCCGGGGTCAATGCCTGAAGCTCGCGGAACGTCATCGCCTTGGACTTAGAAAACTTTTCCTTCGCACGGTAGCGATGGTATCGTTCAAAAATCTGATGATCAGTATAGCAGATAATTTTTAAAACGTGATCAACAAAACCTTCCCTTACGGCAAACTCCAGAGGTTGAAACTTGGCGAGCGGGTTTATCTCTTCAAATATTTCCTGAAGTCTCTCAAGCTGCTTGGGCTGCTCTGCGGCAATAAAATTGGTGTAGCCTTGCAATTGGTGATCAACTAAATCAGCTGCGAGTAACTCAAAATTTTTGTTAAATGAACCTTGAGGAGTTGATTTGAAATTATAGATTGTTCCGGCAGGGAAATAAAAACGTTGCCCACACTCAAGTCTTACAAAGCCGTTTATTTTTTCAATAAAATTTTTCGGAGTTTCAAATAACTGTTCGGGCTGCAGCGCAATCTTAGGACTGCCGCTATCGCGCAAGATTTTATCAAAACTAAGACTTGCTTTATCAAAACTCTTTTGCAGGACATCAATTATCAGTTGAACATCTTTAATCCAGATGCGGCAATTACTGGGAATAAATTCAAAAAAAGAGTGACGCTCTTCCTGAATAAGACGAGTCTGCACATTAGGCATCAGGCTTACCTTTGCTAAACTATCTACCGAAAGCTGAGAGCCCGGATCAAAGCTCCTGATACTCTCTACTTCATCACCAAAAAGTTCGATACGGTAGGGAAGATCATGAGCGAACGAGAACACATCAATGATTCCACCCCGAATGGCAAATTGTCCCGGCTCGTAAACGAAATCAGTTTTTTCAAAATCATAGGAGTGGAGGAACTCTTCCAGGAATTCAAGATCCAGCTTTTCGCTTTTGTTGACCACAAACGTATTTGAGGCCAGCGACTTTTTGTTGATCACTTTTTCCGAGAGCGCTTCAGGGTAGGTGATGATAATCTGTGAATCGGGATGAGTGCCAATCTGATTGAGGACCTTTGCCCGCATGAGAATGTTGGCATTTTCCGTCTCATCATACTCATAAGGCCGCTTGTATGACATGGGGAAAAAGAGAACTTCCTTTGATCCCAAAAGATTTTGTAAATCATTGAAGACATAGGCCGCCTCTTCTTTGTCATGAAGAATAATAACGTGTGTTGCGCGAGTACTTTTGTAGACGGAGGCAAATAGAACGGAATCAAGGCTGCCCGTCAGTCCTTTTATACGAAGTGTTGTTGGCTTGGACGTGCGAATCCCCTCGGCCAGGGTTTGCACCAGGCCATCTGCTCTATAGATACTTAAAAAATCAATCGCCCTCAATCCAAAATAAGCTGACCGGCAGCAAGCCGCAAAAGTATTGATTTCATTGAAGATAACCGCTTACCTTTGGGAGATTATGGGTAATGTGAGGTTGTTACTTTTGTTTCTTGGGTTGGCCAGTACGTTGTTTCTTCTCATTGGATTGTATAAACCCTGGTTGATGCTTTGGTGGGAAGATGTGCAAAACCGAAAGAAAGTAATTCTAATCTACGGATTCTTAACCGTCCTTTTTTTTACCTCTTATTTTGTATCACGATTCTTTTAAGAAGCCGCATTAACTCTGCTTGCCGCCACTAAATATTTTTGCTTCTGCCCTGAAAATCCGATTAAAAAATTTTCACCTCCATCTCTTAATTTTAATTTCCTCTTCAGCTCATCAGGGGTTAATGAGTAGTTGCGGGTAATTACATTTGTCTGATCTCCATCGAAAATAGTTTTGAGTTGATCCGGTTTTGGATTGATGGCAATTATTTTGAATATCCTTCCTGGAAAATCGGGCACCAATTTATCGGAGGTATATAAATGAGTATTGATCTGAATCTTTTTAAGATCAAATTGCTGACCGATAGACTTAAATGCTCCTGATTTTAGAATTGAGGCATTGGGCTCATAGAGATACGTGAGCGGGCCAGAGAAGGCAGACACTGCTTTGGTTTCTTTAGAAAGGGTAAACGAGAAGGATTCACTTTTTTTGTCAACTACTGAAGAGAGATTAATGGAGTGAATATCAGGTTCAGCTATAACAGCTTTTTGTAAGAGAAAAAGAAGCTCTTTGCACTCATTGTCGACAGCAACAACAAAAACTTTTGTTACATTGATCAACTCACGCAATCCTTGTTGTATATCTAATAGGGGAGATACTTTTATCAAAAGAGTATCTGTTTTGGTAAAAATCACCGGCAATAGCTCAATTACATTAGGTTCGCCATCTGCCAGTTTAAAGACTTTTTGAGATTTATTTCTTCTCGAAGGATCAATAAAAATAAAGCCAAAAAATAGTGTCGTGGATTTTAGAAAATTTTCCGCTGTAGTGTGGTGATAATTAATGTTAGTAACCTTAAGAACTTTATGATTATGGTTTGCAAGCTCCAACAGGTCACCGTTGGACTCAACATAATCAAAGTGGTCACAGATTGAACCCAAAGCATAGGAATCAACTCCAAACCCTCCGGTCAAATCAACACCATAGCTGTGTTTAAAAGGGTTGTTGAATTGAATTACTTCTCTTTTGAATTGAGCTGTCAATTCAGAGGAGGATTGCTCCAGATTAATTGAAGGAGGATAAACAATTCCTTTCGTTTTATAGAATGAAGGAAGTTTATATTTGGCTTTACGTCTTCCTGCCAGTTGATCTGCAACAATCGGTGTAGGTACCCCCAGTGTAGTTTTTTGTTTAAGCAATAGTACCTTTTCATTGAGGTCTTCATTTTCAAAAATGAAATCTTGAACGGGCTCTTGAATTAAAGATGATAGATAGCTTTGCGGCATCACCACAAAGTTGCAAATTCGCGCGCGATTTATTCAAGCATGAGAAAATCACCACTCTTCGTTCTCTTCATCACCATCTTCATCGACATGCTTGGTTTTGGGATTATTATTCCTATCCTACCCATTTTCACAAAAGAACTGGGAGCCCAGGACTATCAGATTGGATTGATCGCCATGATCTATCCCATCATGAATTTCTTTTTTGCGCCTCTTTGGGGAACATTAAGCGATCGGTATGGACGAAGACCTATCATTTTGATCAGCGTTTTTATTACGGGTCTCGCGTATCTTGTTTTTGCTCAGGTAAATGGCTTGGTAATCTTGTTCTTCTCAAGGATGCTTTCTGGAATAGGATCGGCAAATATTTCAGTAGCGCAGGCCTATATCAGTGATGTTACTTCTGTGAAGGAACGCACAAAATCATTAGGCTTTCTAGGAGCTGCCTTTGGGATAGGTTTTATCATCGGCCCTACAATTGATGGGTATCTGAAAAGTATTTCGGCTCCGGGCCAGGTAGATTGGGTAGGGTACGTAGCTGCAGGCATGTCTTTCATCAACCTGATCATGGCCTATTTTATGTTGCCCGAATCATTGAAGGAGAAACAAGCCCATGCCAAATTCAATTTCAAAGTGGTCACCGGAATTGTTACTGAACTAAAGAAACCTTCTATCCGAGAATTGCTGCTGATCAATTTTATTTTCATAGCGGCCTTTATGCTCATGCAAATGGCATGCTCGCTGATGTGGAAAGAAATCGATGGACTTACTGATCAACAAATAGGTTATGTATTTGCCTTTATAGGTCTTGCTACGGCCATCATACAAGGAACGCTGGTGGGGAGAATGGTAAAGTGGCTTGGGGAGCAAAAGCTGATTACTTATGGAATTTTCTTTATGATAGCGGGGTTGGTGCTGCTGCCGCTCGTTGGTAAATCTTATTTTATTCCCTTCGAACTTTTTGGGTTGACCTTAGTTGCCCTTGCCAATGGATGTCTTACTCCCGGTATTACTTCCTTGCTGTCAAAATATGCCAATCCTCGCGAAGTAGGCCAAGTGTTGGGGGTGAACCAGTCCTTTGGCTCACTGGCAAGAGCAGCCGGCATGGGCTTTAGCGGATTTTTATACGGTATGAATTTCCACGTTCCCTTTTTTGTAGGCGCCATGATGATGGCCGTATGCTTTATCCTGGTGAATAACTTTTCAAAAATACCTGCTCCCGAACCAATAAGCGATCAGGAGCTTAAGAATTAGTTCTACGAATAAAACAGAGGTAGATATTTCTGCTATAGGCAACGAAACCCATTGATTGCGAGACGAGCAATACAGGATCAAGGCGTTGCAAGGCATAAAAGACAACCAACACAGACGCGACTGCGCTGATCAACCAGAAGCCCAGAGGAAGTAATGATTCATTGGCTTTCTCAGAATAATACCATTGATACAAGTAGCGAAGATTGAGTAGCAATTGCCCTATGCTGCCAATGATAATAATCCGATCAGTAAAATCACTTTTGTTTATGATCGTTTGAAACGATTGAGGATCGGTGTAGCCAATCCAAAGGAACAACAAAAAGGGGAGAGGAGTAATCAACCATCGCAAGATAAGCGGAATGTTTTTCCAAAACCCTTTGAGCTGAAGATTTCGGATGTAGATGTAAAATGAAATGGTTTGCCCTAAGAGAATAACAATATCATGTCGGAGCAGGCCGTATATCAAAAATAAAAACGAAGCCATAAGGCTAAGTATCCAGAAAATAGTGGGGGAGACGACTCTGCCTTCTCGTTCGGATTTTATCCATTGCACAAGTATCCGTGCACCGAATAGTGACTGAGCGAAAAAGCCAAGCCCGTAAAGGAGTAAGTCGCGTGAAGAAAGCGTGAAGATTGTTTCCAGATATTACTGTGTGAATGCCATGCAAAAAGCACAGAATAAAATTACCTTCTTAACCGATGAAATAATTGTTTTGTTAATTATTAGGGAAAAACGGAGTGGATCACTCATCGGCCTTGTTTTTCATTTTCATGAGTAGACTGTACGCTCCCGCTAGTACAAATGATTGATTAGAAAACTCTGAGCCTGAAATTATTTCTGTGAAGCCATTTTCAGTATTTCCGATTTGCACTTCTTTAAGTTCAAATTCAGTATCTCCCTTCACTAGAAAAGTATAGTGCTTATTTTGAAAGCGAACAATTGCTTCCTCAGGCAAAACGTAAGCAACATTTTTTTCTAATTCGATTACTGCATTCATATACATGCCCGGCACCAACCTTTTGTCGTAGTTTTCAAAATGGCAATGGACAATGGCACTTCCCTCCTGGGATAGATCTTGGCTAATAAAGATAATCTCACAAGCATGCATTTTATCAGGCTGGCCATTGCTATAAGCAATTAGCTTTTGCCCAATGCTAATCTTGTTCAGGTCTTTTTCAAAGATAGTCAGCGCAAGGTGAATGTCAGTGGGGTTGATGAGTTCAAACAACACTTCACTCGGTTGGGTGTACTTTCCAATGTTCACATTTACTTTAGAGACATAGCCATTGATGGGTGCATAAATATTTATACTCTTTGAAATGGTATTTTCATTAAGCCGCTCGGAATCTATTCCAATCAGCTTTAGCTTTTCACCAAGTGCATTGACGTTTATTTTTCCGGTAAGATAGTCAGCCTCTGTTTGTTGAAGGATTTTGTCACTGGTGGCTTTGCTTTGATTAAGCTCCTTCTGACGTTGGTATTCACTGGCGGTGAAGGTGAGCTTTGCTTTGGCCGTTAAAAATTCCTGCTGAAGTTGAATATACTGTTGGTCTTCCATGACAGCGATAGATTCGCCTTTCGTCAGGTGCATACCGGGTAACAACTTTGTGTATTTCAGATATCCTCCTAGCGGCACACTCACGGAAACCATATTTTGTGGGGGAACATCAATTTTTCCATTCACTCGCAGGACTCGTGGGATATTTTTTTGTTCGATTTTTCCAACTGCAATTGCTGCATTCTTGGATTGTGCGGCTGTAAGGGTTACCGTGTTTTGATTAATATCTAAAGTATCCTGCTGCAGCTCTTGTTTTTTTGAACACGAAACAGCAGCCAGAAGCAAGACCGCAAAGACTAAATAAGAATTAAAGAAGTTGGCTCGGATTGATATCGTTTTCATTGGACGTTGATTCATTTGTTTGTGTAAAAATTAAGACGGATAATACTTTCATTTAAATAATTTACTGCATTGAGGTAGTCGTTGCGGATAGTGATAGCTTGATTGGTCAGGAGCACCCATTCCAGATAATTGATTTCACCATTGTTAAATTGCTTTGTTGCAATTGAGTTGATTAGCGTGGCATTCTTAAGCGAGATGGTCTCGTAATATGCAACCGAACGAAAGGCGTTGTTGTATTGTGTTGTGGCTTTTGAATAATCTGATTTCACTCGCTGAATACCTGCGGAATATAAGTTTTCCTGTATTTTCTCATTTGTTCTGGCGGCATTGATTTTTGCACGTTGCGATCCCCAGAAGAGTGGAATACCAATGCCGAATTGTCCGGATTGGAACCTTGTTCCTGAATTATAAAAAACATTATCTGCCCCCGTGCCTTGCATGCTCATATTATTGTAAGCCAAAGTTATACCGGGAAGCAGTCTTGACTTTTCCAATTGAGTGTTGAAACCGGAGATCATCTTTTGTTGCGCCAGTAACTGAAGGGTTGGGTGATTAATGAGTTTTGACGAATCTGCCACGTCAATAGCTTGCATCTTGAAGTCGGATGGTTCGGGATAGTAAGAGGTAGTTGTATTTAACAGCAATCTAAATTGTGCTAAAAGCAAATCAAGGTCAGTATTTAACTGATTCAACTGAATGGCTATTTGCCCCCGTTGCGTTTCTGCAGTTGTTTTTTCCAGAATATTGCTTTCTCCGGATTCAAATCGTAGATCTGCTTTGCGTAAAAATTCACTATAAAGACTGTCATTTTGTAACAACAAAGTTTTCTTTTGATATAGGTAAGTGATTGTATAAAAAACGTGCGTTACCTCCCTCTTTAAATCAATTTCCCGTACAGCAACATTTAATACACTGCTTAGCCACTCTTCTTTCAATACCGACTTCTGATTGCCATATACAGTGGGGAAATAGAGATTCTGTGCAATTACAAAACGATTATCATTAAAGCGACTGTTGATTTGACCATACTCGCCACTTACGGTAGTTTGAGGGATATTTGCTGCCGAGCTGATTAATTGTTTCTGATATAATGCTTTCAGCCTTTCATTTTTCACTAAAAGATTGTTAGCAAATGCGGTATCAATTGCAGTTTGTAAAGAGATTGGTGTTTGTGCTTCAACATTTAGAACGGAGCCTGCGATAGCAATCAAAAAACATGAAGCAAGCGTTGAGTTTATTTTCATTTTAAATCCTTTTTCAAAGAAAATATAAAGAATGGGAAGCACGAAGAGGGTAAGAAACGTTGCAATTACTAAACCACCGATAACCACGGTAGCAAGTGGACGTTGCACTTCTGCTCCTGCCCCACTGCTCAAGGCCATGGGCAGAAAACCAAGTGAAGCAACAAAGGCCGTCATCAATACAGGCCGCAACCGAATCTTTGTCCCCATCATCACGATTTGTTTTACATTGGTAACTCCTTCTGATCTGATGCGATTGAATTCTGCGATTAAGACAATTCCATTTAATACAGCCACACCAAAGAGAGCAATGAAACCCACACCGGCACTGATACTAAATGGCATACCGCGAGCAGCCAACGCAAAGATGCCTCCAATGGCAGAGAGAGGGATAGCAGAGTAGATAAGCAAACCTTGCTTTATTGAACCGAAGGCAAAGTAGAGCAACACGAAAATTAAGAGCAGTGAAACAGGCACAGCAATACTCAGGCGTTGCTTTGCTGCGTTTAAGTTTTCAAAAGCTCCGCCATAGACAACATAGTATCCGGCAGGGAATTTTAATTGCGCCTCAACTTTTTGCTGTAGTTCAGTCACGATGCTTTGCACATCCCTTCCGCGTACGTTAAAGCCAACAATAATTCTTCGTTTTGCATCTTCACGTTGTATCTGGTTCGGACCTTCTATGATCTCGATATGTGCCAATTGCGAAAGTGGAATTTGAGTGCCCGTAGGTGTTGAGATCAAAAGTTGCTGCACGTCTGTAATGTCTTTTCTTTGTTCGCCTACCATCCGTACGACCAGATCAAAACGTTTTTCACCTTCGTAAATCAAACCGCTGCTTTGCCCCGCAAAGGCGGTGTTTACAATTTTGTTAATGTCTGAGATGGTGAGACCAAATTGGGCAATCGCTGCCCTGTTATAGTTAATTACAATCTGAGGCATACCAGCAACCGCTTCCACATAGAGGTTGGCACTTCCTGCAACGGTATTGACAATGTTTCCCAACTTATTGGCATAGAATGCGAGTGAATCCAAATCCTCACCAAAGATTTTACAGACCACATCTTGCCGGGCACCGGTCATTAATTCATTGAAGCGCATTTGTACAGGGTACTGAAAGCCAAATGTTACCCCGGGAATGGCTTCCAATGCTTTTTCCATTTTTTCTGCGAGCTCATCGAAAGTTGTTGCCGAGGTCCATTCACTTTTATCTTTTAGAATAATCATCAAATCGCTGGCTTCGATCGGCATAGGATCAGTGGGTACTTCTCCACTTCCTGTTTTGCCTACCACCTTGATTACTTCCGGAAAATTAGCAAGAAGTATTTTTTCACTTTTTAGCGTTGCATCAATAGATACGTTGAGATTACTTCCCGTGAGTACCCTTGTATCTACTGCAAAGTCGCCTTCTTCCAGCGCAGGAATAAATTCTCCACCCAGTGAAAGAAGCGTAATTATCGCGACCGCAAATAAACCAATGACAGACAGTAAAATCGCTTTGGGAAACCCTAAGACTTTTTCCAAAAAGGAGTGGTAAGAGCTTTCGATATTTTCCATGAGTTTATCTGAAACATTTTTCTTATGCTTTATCTTTTTGCTTAAAAAAACTGAGCTCATCATAGGGATATAAGTAAGGGAAAGGATAAAAGCGCCCAACAATGCAAAGGCAACTGTTTGCGCCATAGGTTTGAACATTTTTCCTTCAATACCTTGCAAACTGAAAATCGGTAAGTACACAATGAGAATAATGATTTGACCAAACACCGCACTGTTCATCATTTTGCTGGCAGAGTTATTCACCTCCTCATCCATTTCCCGCTGAGGGAGCAACGCAGTGGTCGCAAATTTTTTGCTATGCGTCAGCTGATGCATAACCGCCTCTACTATAATTACAGCGCCATCCACAATCAATCCAAAGTCCAATGCACCAAGGCTCATCAGGTTGCCACTGACGCCAAATAAATTCATCATAATGACAGCGAATAACATCGCCAGTGGAATAACGGAAGCCACTAAAAGACCTGCCCTAAAATTTCCGAGAAATAGAACAAGTACAAAAACCACTATTAATGCTCCTTCCATCAAATTTTTAGAAACGGTCCCAATAGCATTGTTCACCATTTTTGTTCGATCCAGAAAGGCCTCTATCTCCACGCCTTCCGGAAGAATCTTTCTTGTTTGTTCAATTCTGTCTTTAACATCTTTGATTACCCTACTGCTATTGGCGCCTTTGAGCATCATTACTACGGCACCCGCTACCTCACCCTCTCCATTGTAAGTCATGGCTCCATATCGGATGGCATGACCAACTCTAACCTCAGCTACATCTTTTATGAGGAGGGGAGTTCCGTTGGAGATGCTTTTTACAGCAATGCTTTTGATGTCATCAATACTTCCGATCAGACCTTCGCTGCGTATGTATAGCACAGTTGATTGTTTTTCAATGTAAGCCCCACCCGTATTCTGATTGTTGTTTTCCAATGCAACAAAAACATCGTTGATTGAAATGCTGTAGGATTTTAACTTGTTGGGATCAATGGCGATCTCATATTGTTTCAATTTTCCACCAAAGCTGCTCACGTCTGCCACACCACTTACGCGTAGCAACTGCCTTCTTACGATCCAGTCCTGAATTGTACGCAATTCGGTAATGCTATATTTATTTTCATAGCCGGGCTTAGCTTTCACCACATACTGATAGATTTCACCTAACCCTGTAGTTACTGGTGCCAGAACAGGGACACCTAGTCCTTTTGGAATTTGGTCCTTGACAAGTGACAGACGTTCGGTCACCTGCTGGCGAGCCCAGTAGACATTGGTGTCATCATCAAACACTATGGTTACGAGTGATAATCCAAAGCGAGAGAAGCTTCTTATTTCAATCAAGCCCGGAATATTACTGTTCAATTGCTCAATCGGGAAAGTGATTAGGCGCTCGATATCAGCTGCACCCAATGAAGGCACAGAGGTAATAACCTGCACTTGATTGTTGGTGATATCGGGTACGGCATCAATGGGAAGTTGAGTGAATTCAAAACTACCGTAGAGAATAAGAGCAGTTACAAATAGCCCGATGATAAGTTTCTGCTTCACAGAAAATTGAATGATTTTAGTAAGCATAGTTGCTTGATGTTAGTAAGGGATAAATCAATGATTCCCTTTAAAATTATTATAAAAGTAAATGCAAGCCGGAATGAACCGACTCATCCAAAACCAAAAGGCTTGGACAAATTGAACAGAGATGAATTAGATTTTAGGCGGCTGGAAGATATCACCGGCCAATAGCTTTGGCTCGTGCCGGAGATAAAAGGAATGATGAACAAGTGTAGTTTTTTGAGATGTTTCAGTAAGCATCATTTTTTGCAATGGAAGCACTACGGTTTGCCCTGCGAAAGAATGATCGCAATCTTTAAACGGAAGGCGCATGTCCTGATCATCATGAGCTTGATTGGTTGAATAATGCATGGTGAGGAACTCAAGAAAGGACATATCCTCAACCAGACTCTTGTGCTCTACAAAGTGCTGCACAAGTATAGGCAAGCGCAGCACTTCCCTGAATTCAGTAAAGGAAACCAGGTAAAAGAAAAGAAGACCTATGGATGTTAACCTCAGCATCAATGCTCAAAGGTAACTAAACTTAAGACGTGAAAGCAAAACGATCATTTAGAACAATACCGATTTGTAGTCATTCTAATTAGAACAGGCTTAAGTTTCCTCCCTTTCGGAATTTTGTAAGATCATAGGGAGGCAATTGCTTATCCGCGAAATATTTCTTTTTAGCAGCTTTATAGAGTTGATGAATTGAATCAGCAATGTTTCCGTCTCCGCCCATTCGCCTGCCAAATTGTGAATCATTGACATCACCGTCATGAAGCGAGCAGATTTGATTCCATACTTTATCAAAGCGATCCGGAAAGTTTTTGCGCAGCCAATCTTCAAAAAGTTTTCCGATAGAACCATTTAGCCTTACCACGGTCATTCCGGCAGTAAGCGCACCATGTTCAGCGGCAGCTTTTAGTATACTTGGAATTTCATGATGATTCAATCCCGGGATGATGGGCGCATTCATGATGCCGACCGGTATTCCGGCTTTTGAAAGTTCTTCAACTGTTTTCAATCGTTTGATGGCACTAGCGGTTCGTGGTTCCATGAGCCTCCTCAGATCTTCATTCAGTGTGGTGATGGAAATCATAACGTGGACAAGGTTGTCTTTGGCCAGATCCTGTAGCAAGTCAATGTCCCTCAGGATTAAACTATTCTTGGTAATCAAACCTACCGGGTGACGATAATTGGCGAGCACCTTGAGCATGTTTCGGGTAATCTGGAATTTCTTTTCCTGTGGCTGGTAGCAATCGGTGTTGCCACTGAGCATGATTGGTGTGGCGTTCCAGTTTTTATTCAGCAGGTGTTGTTCCAGCAATGAAGCGGCATTTTTCTTAACAATGATTTTGCTTTCAAAATCCAATCCGGCACTAAAGCCATAATATTCATGCGTATTTCGTGCATAGCAATAGATGCATCCGTGCTCACATCCCTGATAAGGATTCATGGAATAGCCAAAACCGAGATCAGGACTATCTACTCTGTTAACAATCTTTTTCGGACTTTCGTGAAAAATCTTGGTTTGGGGATTTTCTAATAGGGGCTCATCAAGGCCCTCGATATGTTCGGTTACATATTCATTTTTAAGAAACCTATTACTTGTTTTGAATTGAGCCCCACGGCCTTTGAAATATTCTTGATTCATAAACGAAAATACTAAAAATTTTAGCAAAAATTGGATTTGCAAGAAAGAGAAAATATTTTACTTTTGACTGTGTACAGTAAACAGTAAACTATAAATGTCCGGTAGAGATAGAATATTGAATTTGTTTGAAAGCAATGGCGATATGTCGGTAAAAGAAATTACTGACAAATCTTCCATCTCCAAGCAGATGGTGCATCGAGTATTAAATGATTTGCTACAAGAGCGGGCAATCATCAAACTTGGCCGCTCGCCTAAAACAATTTATCGGCTTATTGGCAAAGAGAAGAAGGACGCCCCACTAGTACTTGAGGACGAAAGGCAAACAGATTTTTTAAAACTGCACTTTCTTTTGGTCACAGAAACAGGCGAGTTGAAAGAGGGAGCGGAAGGATTTGAGCTGTGGTGCAAACAACGCAGTCTTCCTTTTCAAAAAACAGTAGATGAATTTATTTCTACCTGCAGTCGCTACCTAAAGTATCAGAACGAGAATGGTTTTATAGATGGCATGGAAAAACTTCGTTCCACCAAAGGATATAGCCAAATTTATCTTGATGAGCTTTTCTACCTGGACTTTTACGCCATTGAACGGTTTGGCAAAACTAAGTTGGGGACAATACTTCACTATGCTAAACAAGGGCAAAGCAAATTTCTTATGAAACGCCTGGTTGATGAAATAGGAAACCGGCTAAGCAAACTTAGCGAAATTCTAAAAGTAGATGCGGTGCTATTTGTTCCTCCCACCATTAGGCGCGAGGTACAATTGATGAAGTTCATCCAAACACACAGTAACCTTTCGCTGCCCGTAGTTCAAATAAAAAAGATAAGTGGCATTATCCCGGTTCCGCAAAAATCGCTAACGAAATTAGAAGAACGGATTCTAAACGCACAAAACACATTTTCTATTACTGAAACCGGAAAGTTTAACCATGTTTTGTTGATCGATGATGCCGTAGGTTCCGGGGCTACAGTAAATGAAATTGCCGGGAAAATAAAGCAGAAGAGCATAGCAAAAAAAGTATCTGCGTTGGCCATTACAGGAAGTTTCAAAGGCTTTGACGTGATTACGGATGTCTGAGTTTAAAGAATGAATCGTCAGCTTTTATACATAGCAACACCAATCATAGAATTAAAAACTCCCGTATTTGCAGAATCAGGCCTGCGCATGTTAGTAAAGCGAGAAGACTTGAACCACGTAAATGTCTCCGGCAATAAATGGTGGAAACTAAAATACAACTTGGAGGAGGCTACTCGGACCGGGCACAGTACACTGCTCACGTTTGGTGGAGCTTACTCAAATCACATTTATGCAACGGCCGCAGCAGCAAGAGAACTTGGATTAAATTCCTTCGGTATAATCCGAGGTGAAGAAACTCTTCCGCTTAACCCCACGCTGACTTTTGCGAGAGAATGTGGAATGCAACTTCAATATGTTTCTCGAGAGGACTATCGCAAAAAAAACGAGACTACATTTATTCAGGAGCTCAAGGATAGATTTGGCATTTTCTATTTAATTCCTGAAGGAGGTACTAATGCGTTGGCCATAAAAGGTTGTGCGGAGTTTGCCCGACAGTTAAATGACGAAGTTAATTTTGATTATTTGTGTTTACCCGTTGGCACAGGAGGCACGATGGCCGGCATGATTGAGGGATTTGATTCGTCAAAACGAATTCTGGGATTTCAGGTATTGAAGGGTGGAGAATTTTTGGAGAAGGAGATAAAAACATTCACTGCAAAAGAAGGGAATTGGCAGCTCATCCAGGATTATCATTTTGGTGGCTACGCCAAGTCAACAGTCGAACTTGAAAAATTTAAAACAGAGTTTGAAAAAGAATTTAACCTTCCACTTGATTTAATCTACACATCAAAAATGATGTTTGGTGTTTTCGATTTAGTGAAAAAAGATTTTTTCAAAAAGGGATCAACTATTCTAATTCTTCATACAGGAGGACTTCAAGGAAGTCTTTAATTCCTTGCCATTCCTCGAAGCCATGCAATCATTCCCCATCGTCCTTGCTCTTCGGGCAATACACCACCTTCTCCCGCAGCCTTTACTTTCTCTATGGTATAGAAAGCAGTGGGCAGAATCTCTTTCAGTTTGCCAAGTAAATCTTCCAAACGCTCACGCTCCAATACGGTGAAGACGAGATTTTCATTGCCATCCGGGCCTTCTGCATTTACTCTTGTGAAGCGAAACTTGCTGGCATTTAAGAAGGATAATAATTCGGTTACATCTTTGCGTGTAATGATTCTGACAATGACTTTGCCATAGGCTATTCTCTCTTCAATCAAAAGCCCCACAAAAATTCCTGAGGCAAAACCTGCCGGGTAGGCCACATAACAGACCCAGTTATCAAGATGCTGAAAAATCTGACGGATGGCCATTAGCCAAATGAAGGCTTCAAAGAACCCAAGGATGGTGGAGGCATAACGTCTGCCGCCCAACATATAGATGATGCGGATGGTACTGATGGAGACATCACAGATTCGGGCTAGAAAAATCAAAAGGGGAAGAATCAGGTAACTGAAAATTTCTTCCGAGAAGCCAAGTGTTTGAGTAAAAAAAGAATCCATTAAAGCGGAATATTTTAAAAAACCTATCCTAACAAATTCTGAAAGACTTCCGTCAGTTTACCAAACGACTTCACTTCAATTTTGGTTTTCTTCAGGTCGATTGATTTTTGACTGAACTTTGAAATATAGATTTCTTTAAAGCCCAGCTTTTCTGCCTCTGATATGCGTTGATCAATTCTGTTCACCGCACGCAGTTCTCCACCAAGTCCTATCTCTGCAGCAAAACATATTTTATCCGAAACCGGAATTTCTTCCATGGAGGAAATAAGGGAGACACAGATGGCCAGATCAATAGCGGGATCTTCTACCGAAATTCCTCCGGCCATGTTCAGAAAGACATCTTGCGTTCCCATGCGAAAGCCACAGCGCTTTTCCAATACGGCCAATAACATATTTAATCTTTTCTGATCAAAACCCGTAGGTGTACGTTGAGGTGTGCCATACGATGCAGGACTCACCAATGACTGGATCTCAATCAACAGTGGACGATTGCCTTCAATAGTAGCACCGATGGTAACACCACTGAGGTTACCATCTTTCTGCGAAATTAAAATTTCCGAAGGGTTGGAGACTTCGCGTAAGCCTGACCCCAGCATCTCGTAAATTCCAATTTCTGAAGTTGAGCCAAAACGATTTTTAGTAGTGCGTAAAATACGGTAAGCAAGATGCCGATCACCTTCAAATTGAAGTACTGTATCTACCATATGCTCCAGCACTTTTGGTCCGGCCAGCATACCGTCTTTTGTAATATGGCCCACCAAGAAAACAGGAGTATTCGTTTCCTTTGCGTATTTCATCAGCTCTGCTGCGCACTGCCTTACCTGGCCAATGCTACCGGCTGCCGAATCAAGCATATGAGAGTGAAGTGTTTGAATCGAATCGATGATTACCAAATGGGGCTCCAGTGATTCAATTGCTAAGAAAATACTTTTGGTATTCGTCTCAGGAAGTGTATAAAAATTTTCGTTTACTTTTTTAGCAGGCGAGGCGAAAGCCTGAAGACGATCTGCGCGCATCTTAATTTGTTGCTCGCTTTCCTCACCGGAGACATATAAGACTTTTTGTTGCTGTAAGGCAAGTCCAATCTGAAGCATTAAAGTTGATTTGCCAATCCCTGGTTCACCGCCAATAAGAATAAGTGAACCCGGAACAATACCACCTCCCAATACCCGATTGAGTTCCTGATCCGGTGTGATGAGTCGTGGTTCACTAGCCGATTCTATTTCATTCAGTGTTTTCGGTTTCGCTTGCCTGTTTTTACTTGCTTCTTGCCGCCACTCATTTTTATTGGCTTCTTCTTTAACCACAACTTCCTCTACAAAAGTATTCCACGAATCACAGGAAGGACATTTTCCCAACCACTTGGCAGATTCGTAGCCGCAGCTTTGGCAAAAGAAAAGAGTTTTTGATTTTGACACTTACTTAAACCTCGAATTGGGTTCCTTGGCCATTACATAATAGATGATTTTATCCATCATCGCAGGGAAAAATTTATTGAGAACAACCGCCAGCTTTCCTTGTGCCGTAAGAATAAGATCTCGCTTTCTGTTGACAGTAGCACGATAGACATGCCGGGCAACTTCCTCTGCGCTCATCATTTTTTTCTCATCCCGGGGAGACTCGCCTTGCTGTGTACCGTCTGAAGTTAAGGCTGCATTGCGAATGTTTGATGCAGTAAAGCCCGGGCAAACGCAGAGCACATGGACGCCTCGTTTCATTACTTCGGTTCTCAGTGACTCCAGAAATCCTTCCATCGCAAACTTGGAAGCGGAGTAGGCGGTACGTGCAGGAGAGGCACGCCTTCCATTAACAGAAGAAATTCCTAGAATGCTTCCTTTGCTCTCGAGAATATGGGGCAATGCATATTTAGTAGCATAAACAGTTCCATAGAAATTAGTATCCATCAATTGACGAAAGACATCCAACTGCAGGTCTTCAAATAAAACTCGCATGGAGATGCCGGCATTATTGATTAAAACATCAATTTTTCCGTAAAGGCGTAGTGCCTCCTCGACCATTTTTTTGTTGTCCATTTCATGTCCCGCATCGGCAACAAGTGATGAAATGGTTATTCCCTTCTTTTGAAGCTCAAGGGTTACAAGATTAAGTTGGTCTTGCTTACGGCCTGTTATTAAAACCTTTGCTCCGTGCCTGCCAAACTCTTCAGCGAGTGCTTTGCCGATTCCTGATGATCCTCCTGTAACAATGACAACTTTTCCTTCCATGATAATTGTGCCTCAAAAGTAGTGAAATGTAAAGGATAGATACTATCGGAGATGGAATCTTACTGAAGGGAAAACAGAACATTACTTATGCACAAAACGTTCTTACCACTTTAGTTCAATATGATTATTTTGACCTGGATTTCAAAGCTGCCACTTTCGCTACTTTATTACCTATCTGATTTCCTTTTTTTTGTCGGCTACCGACTTATTAAATATCGCAGAGCCGTAGTGTGGCGAAATCTTGTTAACTCTTTTCCCGAGAAATCAACAAAAGAGTTACGTCAAATTGAAAAAGACTTCTATCGAAATTTATGCGATTATGCGATTGAGACGCTAAAATTGTTAACGATCTCCGAAGAGGAACTGAGAAGTAGAATGGTTTATAAAAATCTTGACCTGGTGAAACAGTATGTAAAAAAGAATCAATCAGTAATTTATCTTGCGTCACATCAGTTTAACTGGGAATGGCTGCTGGCAGCCGGACCATTTTATCTTCATCCTGACATTGATTTCGTCTATCAACCTCAGAGTAGTGAATTTTTTAATCGGTTCTCATTGCTCACACGTACCCGGTTTGGTACTTATCCAGTAAAGAGGGCTCAAGTAGCACGGGAAGCTATCAAACGAAAAGGATTAGTTCGTGGAGTCGCTATTGTATGTGATCAGTTTCCGGGTTTAGATCATGATAAACGTTTTTGGACTAAATTTTTAAATCAGGATACGGCTTTTTTTCAGGCAATAAATCAGCTTGGAATTTTAACACAATATCCCGTCATGTTTGGTGCTGTGCGAAAGATAAAGCGCGGATACTACGAGACAGAAATGATCCTCATAGCAACACCTCCCTATTCAAAAGAAGATACCTCCATTATAGAAAACTATATTAAAACGACTAAGAAAATTATCAGAGAGCAGCCTGAAGGATGGCTTTGGTCTCACGAAAGATGGAAAAAATCAAGACCCTTAGGCGAGTAGTTGTTCGATGTCCGCGCGTGAAAGTGATTTAATTATACTTTCTTCTGTGCTAATCAGGTTCTCTGCAAGTTTAAGCTTATGTTTTTGAAGGGTGAGTATCTTCTCTTCTACTGTATTGCGTGTGATAAATTTGTAAGTAAATACTTTTCGTTTTTGTCCGATACGATGGGCCCGATCTATCGCCTGAGCTTCAACGGCAGGATTCCACCAGGGGTCAAGGATAAAGACGTAATCAGCTTCCGTTAAATTCAGTCCAAGTCCTCCGGCTTTTATAGAAATCAGAAAGACCTTAAGTTCCGGATCTTTGTTAAATTTCTCCACTTGTTCTTTGCGGTCGTTACTGGAGCCATCGAGATAGGCATAAGCAATCTTCTGATTATTCAGATACTCCTTCACTATTTCAAGATGCTTAACAAACTGACTAAACACTAGAAGTTTGTGACCCTCGAGGATAGCATTCTCCAACATGTGTGAGATGTCTTCCAGCTTTCCGGATTCGCCCGTGTAAGTTGGGTCTACCATTCTGGGGTGATTTGAAAGTTGGCGAAGGCGGGTGAGGCCCTCCAAAATCATGAAGCGTGTATTATTGATCCCGTCCTTATCGATCAGGTCAAGAATTTTGTGCCGATAGAATGACTTTGCTTCTTCGTACTTTTCTTCTTGTTCCACGGTCATATTCGTATAATGAATATTCTCTACTTTTTCAGGGAGTTCAGTAGCTACTTGAGATTTCAATCTGCGCAGGAGAAAAGGCTTGATCACGGCATTTAGTTTCTTCGTTTTTGCCTCGTCATGCTTTTTCTCAATCGGAATTTGATACTCGTTCTTGAAAAAGGTTTGACCACCAAGTAAACCGGGATTGATGAACGTCATCTGTGACCACAGATCAAGCGTGGTGTTTTCAAGCGGAGTACCTGTGAGCGTTAGTTTATAACGAGATCTAAGTTGTAAGACGGCCTTTGCAATATTTGAAGACGGATTTTTAATTACTTGGGACTCATCGAGGATGATATAGTTGAAATTAAAATTTTGTAACAACTCACTATCCAGTCGTGTAATTCCATACGATGTAATAACCACATCATACTTGTTAAATCGGGATGTGTCTTTATTACGTTGAGTACCAGTGTACGTTAAAATTTTTATATTGGGAGTAAACTTTGCGGCTTCCATCTCCCAGTTATAAACCAGCGAGGTCGGCATGATAAGAAGTGAAGTTCCACTCTTTCCTTTTTCCTTTTCTGACTGAAGTAAAGCCAGCGTTTGAACGGTCTTACCCAGACCCATATCATCTGCAAGGCAGCCGCCTAAATGGAATTCATTTAAGAACCTAAGCCAATTGTATCCTGCTTTCTGATAAGGGCGAAGTTTACCTACAAAGCCGGGGGGCAGACTATATTCTTTTATGCCGGTAAAGGATTCCAGATGGCGAAGGCGATCGCTCATGTGTACTTTCGCGAGGTTGCCTTCCTGAAGTTCCTTCAATAAATTGAGATGGTATTTTTTCAGTACTGGCTTTTCGTGTTCACCATGGGTTTCGCTCATCGCGAACAGATCACCGTATTTAATTAGCCATGCTTCAGGAATAATAGCGATTTCTCCGTTGGGTAATTTAAATTCTACCTTCTTTCGCATGATTAGCTTACGCAGCTCTTTGAAAGAAATTTCATATTCACCGAATCTGATTTTTGCATGAATATCAAACCAATCGATGTTTTCTTTTACTTCTAACTCAATAACGGCCTTCCCGACAAAATATTTTTTATCACGATTTTCAGGTTGACTTACCTCAAAGCCGAGGTTAAGTAAATTCACCCTATTTTCATTTAACCAGGAGAAGGCATGCGCTTTTTCTACAGCTGTTCTAAATCCCTTCAAGGGAAGCCCTAACTTAATAAGTGTTTGTGCGAATTTTTTCTCTGCTTCCAGGTTGCGCCTTACGCGGTGAAAGACATAATCATTATCTTTTTTTTCCAACGAAACACTCACCGAACCCAATGCTTCTCCGCGAAAACGATGCTTGCCATATTTGAATGAAAGATCGAATACAATTTTTCCGGCCTCATCATCACTTTGTTGCTGAGGGGCCGATTCATTGCTGAAAAGGGTAGGAGTTTCTTTTATATTGGTAGAAGGAAGCTCTGAAATGGAAAGAAGCGGATGCGGATCATAATCGCTCTTATTAATTTCAAAACCTTGTACTTCGATATCATCAAAGGAGGCGATAAGCGGAGCTACAAACCGATTATAATAGGTCTCCTCCAGGTTCTTGGGGATGACAACGAATTTTTTGCTCAGAAAGGGGAGAAGCTTTTTGCCATCGACTACTTTATCAAATCCGTACAATTTTCCGTTCATCACCATCCAAGCGGGGCTCTTGCAAACGAGGTATGCCGAAGGGTTAGGGATATCTAATTTTTTAGAATTATGAGTTATGGTAGGATAGTAATTTGTACTTTCCTCGCTTCGCATAAAGTGGAATTGGATGCTTGCTCTGGTCTCCGCGACTTCCAATTTTCTCCAGGTTGGTTCACCATCGTTGCCCATTTCAAAAAGAGTCTTACTTTTTAACTTTTCAAGAACGAGTGCTCTTCTTTTTTCCATGTAGTGCTCAATCTGCTCCTGAAGCAGTTCATCTCCTTTTGTTTTATTAAAAATCTTGCTGAAGTACTCATCGGGCTTCATTATTTTTTTGGAGAAATGCTTGAGCACCGAGTCCTGACTCATGCTGTCCATGATCTCAATCAATTCAAAATCGCGATCATCAAGTCCTTTAGAAAATTCGCGGGCATTCTTAGAGGATATATTCTGATGCTGGTAAGTAAGTTTGCCTTTTTCGTCAAGATGCACGATGAAGGATTCAAAAATATAGCCCAGGTATTCGTGTTGATACAGCGAATAAATTATCTGAAAGGGTTGGGCCGCAGATACCTTCATGGTATTAAACCGGGTCTATTTCAATTTTACCTACTACTTGAAGAGACTAAAGGAGGCATCAGTGACTCATTTTAGCGCTTTTCAGTATAAGCCGAATTGCAAAATAGGAATTTTAGTCCGATTAATTTGTTGTATTTAGGCCAAGAACTTACATCAACATTACAGCATTAAAATGATGCAACGTTTGTTGAAATTTAAAGTTGATCGGTGGTGTTGAATTTTGCTGCTCGTGCAGCAGGATAGATAGAAACAAAAAAGGTTACGATCAAAATCACTGCGGAAGTAAAGACAAAATCGAGAAAACGTAGCTTAACAGGGTAGTCAGAGACTACAGCATTTTCCATGCCCATGCTCACAATTCCAAAGTGATCTTGTAACCAACAAATAAGCCCGCCAACAACAAGACCGGTTCCCGCGCCAATGAAAGAAATCAACGCGCCTTCCGTCAGAAAGACTCTTCGTATCAAGGATTGGCTCGCGCCTAATGCTGACAGAATCGAAATATCTTTTTTCTTATCCAATGCCAGCATCATTAGAGAAAAGAAAATATTAATCGATCCGATGATGATCAGTAAAGTGAGCGCTAAAAAAGTAAAAAGTTTTTCAATCTTGAGCAACCGATAAAGATCCTTGTGCTGCTCTTCATTGGTAAGGACCAAATAAGAATCGCCCAGCAGCATTTTAATTTCTTCTTGAACGGACTCCACGTCTGCATCAGGCCGGGTTTTAACTTCGAGCGCTGTTCTTCGGTCGCCATAGTCCATCAAATCCTGGACGAACGTCAAGGGCAGAAAAACATAATTTTCATCATAGTTTTTCTCAATAGAAAACACGGACCCGACCCGAATGCTTCTTCGTGAGTATAGTTTAGACGGATCTACGGAAGAAAATTTAAGATTTTTGATATAGAAAAACTGAAGCGCATTTACATCATCTTCTACGGCTACCGAAAGAGAGTACTTTATCCCCCGCCCAATGATGGCAAAGTCTACTCCATTTTCTTTTAACTTTAATTGACCTTCATCAATACGATCGTCCAGTCGGTGTTGATCAACAAAATTGTCACTCACGCCTTTCATGGTCACTACCATATCGGCATCACGGTATCGTACATAGGCAAAATCTTCAATCACCTCCGTGACGATCTCTACACCGTTTACTGATTTAATCTTCGAAGTTAACGCAGTTGAAATTTCAAAAGATTTTCCTTCTGCCGCTTCAATTTTTATTTCAGGATCAAAGGATGCGTATAATGATCGGAGAAGATCTTCCAAACCGTTAAAGACGGATAATACAATGATAAGGGCTGCCGTAGAAAAGGCAATGCCCACCATCGATAGGATGGAAATGATGTTAATAAAGTTTTTCTTTCGCTTAGAAAGAAAATAACGTTTGGCTATGAAAAGGGAGAGGTTCAAACGCTGATCCGATTATTCTTCTTCGGTCGTTCCACTCGCGGGCAGAGGAGGAATTTTCAGACTATCAATAAGCGCATCCATCTTAGTAGAGGATTCATCTATTTCATCGATGAAGAAGACCAAGTGAGGGATAATCCGCGCTTGATTCCTGATTTTATCTCCTAAGGCTTTTCTGATCTCGTTTTTTCTAAGGTTGATTTTCTCCAGCAAGCCATTTTTATCTTTGGCCAACGTCATACTCAAATATACTTTGGCCACGCTAAGGTCAGGACTTACGCGTACCTCGGTGACGGTAAGAAAAGCGTTTTCTAAAATTCCGCGTTTGTCACGCTGAAAAATGTCGCTCAGCTCCTTTTGAATCAGCCTGTTAAACTTCTGTTGTCGCACCGTTCCACTCATGGAGTAAAGGTAGTAAAAGTCAATTGCCTACTCACAAAGTAATTCCTCTCGATTTTAAAGATCAGCACAACTACTGTGATCTTTTTTATTTTACTTGCGCCATTAAGCTAAAATACGAGTGCTCTTACGTTTCTTTCGAATCAACGACCCCTATAGGTTATTAGGATTACTCCTGTTATTAGGAGGTTTAAGCCTTCCTT
>JANNRV010000135.1:0-11374 GCA_031401775.1 Bacteroidia bacterium
TGAAGTACAGCTTGCCACTTTTACGGAAGAAGCGAAACGTGAAAGAAGTTACAATGAACTTAAACCTCAGCTAGATCAAATCACTGCTCGTTTGGGAGACCGCCATAAGCATGATCTGACTACGTTTAAAGATCAGATCAAATCCCTGCTTGAAGAAGAGATCGCCACCCGTTACTATTTTGAAAAAGGAGCGGTTGAAGTAGGATTCAAATCGGACCCTGAAGTAACAAAAGCGATCGAAGTCCTTTCCAATTCTGCCGCTTATAAAAAAATTCTCAACATTCAATAAATATTGAATGAATAGTGCCAGGTGGAAAAAGACTAGTGTTGATGTTCTTATTATTTTTGGAACACTTGTGCTAATGGATTCCTTCATGCAGTTTCGCATGAGTCAGCCAGAACTGGATAGCTTCTTTGAGAAAAAAGAAAAGAAGGGCATCACACATTTTTACATTGTAGGAAAGCGAAAGATCAATTATGTCATTGCAGGTGACGATCATCTGCCGCTAGTTCTCTTTGTCCATGGCTCTCCGGGCTCGCTGAGTGCCTTTATTGATTTTCTGGGAGATACTGCTTTGTTGAAGAAAGCAAAGATTGCCTCGGTTGACAGGCCCGGTTTTGGTCACTCCGATTTTGGCTATGCCGAGCCTTCGCTGGAGAAGCAGGCCGCCATGATCAAACCCATTCTGGAGAAACACAAAAATGACCGGCCTATTATACTGGTGGGTCATTCGCTTGGTGGACCCCTCATTGCACGAATGGCGATGGATTATCCGGAGTTAGTCGATGGTCTCGTTATTGTTGCAGGATCTATTGACCCTGAATTGGAGCCGCATGAATGGTTTCGGGCACCACTGGCAACACCCTTTTTAAAATGGATGCTCCCTCGTTCTCTTCGTGCCTCGAATGATGAAATTTATAAACTAAAGCCTGAACTTCAGGAGATGCTGCCGCTATGGCCAAAAGTCCATGCGTCTACCATTGTCATTCAAGGACAAAAAGATGATCTGGTTCCGCCCGGTAATGCCGAGTTCGCCAGGAAAATGATTACCAATGCTCCTTTGAAGTTTGTTCTTCGGGACGATATGAATCACTTCATACCTTGGAGCAATCCTGAGCTAATTAGAAATGCTGTCTTAGAGCTTTTAAGTGCTCAGTGATGTCACTCATTTTTTAATTTTAAATAAAGAAGCCGATTCCTGTAAGAGAGTCGGCTTCCTATTTGTACTCATCAATCTTATCTCAAGAAAAGAAGCTCACGATATTTCACCAATGGCCAATCTTCATCATCAACGAGAAGTTCCAGTCTATCGACCGCATCTCTGATGCTATCAAAATACTTTTCCTTTACATCATCACAATAGGCAAAGGCACGCTTATGCGTATCGCTCATTTTATTAATTCGCTTACGCTCTTCCACCATTTTCCTCACATCGGTCTGGATGGTTTCAATATGCTCTGATATCTCCTTGATGGTTTGCACCACCGCCTTATTATCCACACCGAGTCCCTTTAAACCATTGGCATTTAAAATCAATTTGTTTTGATAGGCAATGGCCGTAGGGATAATATGATTCATCGCCAAATCACCAATCACCCGGGCTTCAATCTGCACTTTCTTGATGTAGCTTTCTAACTTGATTTCATTTCTTGCCTCCACTTCTTTGTGACTCATCACATCATGCTTCTCAAAAAGTTCAAGTGATTTTTTAGACAGATAAGCCTCAATCGCTTTTGGCATTGTCTTGAAGTTACTGAGTCCGCGCTTGGCCGCCTCTTTTACCCACTCTTCAGAGTAGCCATCGCCTTCAAAACGCACTGCCTTTGAATCTTTAATGTACTTGCGAAGTGTATTTACAATGGCCAATCGCTTCTCAGTTCCTTTCTCTATGTCTTTGGTGACCGTATCATGAAACTTATCCAATTGATCGGCTACAATTAAATTAAGAGCTGTCATTGGCGTACCGCAGTTGTCGCTACCACCAACGGCACGGAATTCAAATTTATTTCCAGTAAAGGCAAACGGAGAAGTTCTGTTTCGGTCTGTAGCATCAAGTATGATTTCTGGAATCTGATCGATTCCCAACTTCATGTACATATTATCGCCCTTCTCTATTTTAACATTTCCTTTCTTCTCCAACTCATCCAATACAGCCGTCATCTGCGCACCAATAAATACAGACATGATCGCGGGAGGTGCTTCATTCGCTCCTAATCTGAAATCATTAGCAGCGGTGGCAATACTTGCTCTCAATAAATCAGAATGTTCAAAAACCGCCTTAATGGTAGTTATGAAGAAGGTCAAAAAGAGTAAGTTATCACGGGCAGAGCTTGTCGGGGCATAAAGATTTACACCTGTGTCGGTGATGAGCGACCAGTTGTTATGTTTACCGCTTCCATTTAATCCTGAAAAAGGTTTCTCATGGAAAAGTATTTTTAGACTATGTTTCTCTGCCACCCTGCTCATCACATCCATCATCAACTGGTTGTGATCGTTGGCCACGTTTACCTCCTCAAACAAGGGAGCTACTTCAAACTGGCTAGGCGCCACTTCATTATGTCGTGTACGAACAGGGATACCAAGTTTCCAGCTTTCAATTTCAAAATCACGCATGAAATCATAAACCCGCGAAGGGATCGTGCCGAAATAATGATCCTCGAGTTGCTGTCCGCGCGCAGGGGCATGACCGAAAACAGAACGGCCAGCCATTACGAGGTCAGGGCGTGCATTGAACAAAGCAGTGTCCACCACAAAATACTCTTGCTCAGCGCCAAGTGAAGCCACCACGTGCTGAACATCTTTATCGAACAGTTGACACACTTTAGTAGCAGCAATGTCTACGGCCTTTAGGGCTTTCAAAAGTGGTGATTTTGTATCCAGGGTCTCACCTGTATAGGAAACAAAAATGGTAGGAATACTTAGTGTCTTTCCGTACAGGAACATCGGAGAGGTTGGATCCCAGGCTGTATATCCACGTGCTTCAAACGTGCTACGAATACCGCCACTTGGGAAAGAAGAGGCATCGGGTTCTTGCTGAACCAACTCGCTTCCTTTGAATTTTTCAATACCCGCCAGGGCGTCAAAGAAAGAATCGTGCTTTTCAGCCGTTCCCCCAGTCATGGGTTGAAACCAATGGGTAAAATGGGTAGCTCCTTTGGCAATCGCCCATGATTTGGCAGCAGAAGCAACTGCATCTGCGGTGGTTTCGTCAATCTTCTCGTGGTTGCGGATGGCTTTGCTCACCTGTTTAAAAACAGCGGGGGCCAGCGTTCCTCTCATCTGCTCAATGCCGAAGACATTCTCTCCAAAAAACTTGGAAATGTTAGGCGTTGCAAGTTCAACATGGATTTTGGGTCGCAGGCTTAATTTCTTAAGCGCTTCAAATCGTAATTGGGCCATAGTGGTTGTTTTTTTGGTCTAATTTGGCCCAAAAGTATATTTTTTATGGTAACATGGGGTAATTTTTAGATAATATTTCTAAAAATTATACATTTTATAATGGCAATAGGGTTTTTATATCCCCTCTTTAAAAAGCAACTACACATTATTGCCTTATTTCCTACGCGTTGCCGAGGAAATCTTCCCTTAAACTAGTGTTAACTGCAAGTTCTATTTCATTTTACACCCTGTTTTTATGCCATCTCTAGTTTTGAGAAAAGTAAAGGCATGGATACTAAGAACTCATTTCATCAGTTTTTAATTTCAACTTATTGGTATGTACTTCTTATTTTACTCTTGCTTTCTCTAGTCATTGGAAAAGGGAATGACGTTTTGCTAATCAATGGAAATCACAACGATTTTGCTGACTATTTCTTCCGACTAATTACCAATCTTGGTGATGGAATTGTTTTTCTCCCAATCCTACTCGGGTTACTTTTTATACGATTCTATTACTCCTTTATTGGCATTGCTATTTGGGTCTGCCACGGATTATTTTGTGCGTTCGCGAAGCGAGTACTTTTTGCGAGTGCCAGAAGGCCGAAGGCGATTCTTGATAATGACCTACTTCATTTTGTGCCCAATGTGGATGTATACAGTGCCTACTCCTTTCCATCCGGGCATACCGCCACCATATTTGGTTTAGCTGTTTTTCTTTCCCTAATTATCAAAAATAGATTCGCTTCAATTCTCTTACTGGCAATTGCTCTACTCGTGGGCTATTCCAGGATCTATTTATTGCAACACTTTTTGATTGACGTTGTGGCGGGAGCATTTATTGGCTCAGGTGTAGCTTTTCTCTGTTGGCATCTCTTTGAGAATGCAAATTTGCCCACCTGGATGAGTTCATCTATCCGCATTTCATTCAAAATGAAGCAAAAGGAGAGAGCAAAACCAACGTTTTAAAAGCAATTAGTTTTCCAAAATTACCGTTGTAGGATTTTCAAACAGATCCTTCCCTTTCCGTACGACCTTAAAACCAAATTTTTCCAAGCCTTGCAAATGAGTCTCACGTGTAAGCAGGATAAGGTGAGGGTTCGTATTCAACAAGATTTGCAACTCTTCCGGTGACCCAATGTTTCTTATTGGCCTCTTAAGGCTAAAAGTAAAAGCAGCATTAGTTTGCTTATAGCTAACTACCGGTTTCGATGAAGCTAAGATTGAGGGGAGACTTAAACTGACCGGATTCTTATTCATCAGCTGAGGCATAACCATGTAAAGGAGAACTACACCTGTTATTATAGACGATCCAAGGTAGCTGTAAACCGCCTTTAGTAGTTCCCTCCTCACTAAAAATGTAAACCCAACCATAGCCCCAACAAATAGAATAGTCAAGTAGAATGACAAATTTTTTAAGTCTGCAATAAGTGGGTCATTCTTCATAACAAGATATCCAGCAATAGGGAGCGCAAGTGAAAGCACCAGAAGAAATGCCCCACTAATCATACTTCTCTTTATTTTTTCATTTGTAACCAGAATTTGATTGATAAAATAGCCAAGTACAACAGCTCCAAACGGAATACAGGGTGCCGGATAGCTGGGAAGAATTGTTCTCGAAATGCTAAAGAAAACAATAAATACAATGCAGATAATAAGGCTATACAATAAAAATGGTGACTTGATTCTATCTCTCCACGTCATAATTACCGCTTGTGGAAGGAAAACTGACAGCGGCAACAGAGCTGCAAAAACAATAACCAATGCCAAACCGGGAATACTCCTATGCCCCTCCATGGTTGATGCAAACCGGCTTAAATTGTGGTCAAACAAAAAACCTTGTAGCCATTCTCCATTGGTGTTGAGAGATATTGCAATCCACCAAGGAGCAACCAGAAGGGCAAACAATAATGACCCTTCCCAAAAGTGAATCAAGCGGAAAATTTTGATATTGAACTCTCTTCGTATAATAAGATAGATTATGATTGACAATCCCGGCAACACAATCGCCACCGGGCCCTTCGCCATAAAAGCCATAGCGATAGAAAAATAAAAGAGGTAATAGAAGATAGAATTACCCTCATAGTAAGCACAATAAAAACTCAGGCATCCCATTGTTATGAAAAAGATCAAATAAGGATCTGGGACCGCCAGATGAAATTGGATCATCATCTGCAAAGATGAAATCAATATTAAAGAAGAGTAAAAAGCAGTTGATTCGTCAACTATTCGTTTCACAAAAAGGTAGAGGATAAGCACGGTAAGTATTCCCATCACAACGGAAAAAAGACGGGCGGAGAAAGGATTGACTCCGAAGATTTTATAAGCCGCCATCATAAAGAAATAATGTAACGGTGGCTTGTCGGTGCGTAGCTCTCCATTAAATGTAGGAACTATCCAGTCTCCACGCTGTTCCATCTCCATCGCACAGGCAGCGTTTTTTGCTTCATCCAATATATAAATCGGATAGTCCCAGAAATTTGAACCATAGCTAACTGCCGAGAGAATCAACAGGATCAGAAATCGCCTACTCATTTTTTTTAATGCAAGTTTCGCAATTCATTAATAGGGTTTATCACGGGGTTGTATTAATGAATTGTAAATCTATTTTAACGAAAGCTTAATGATGAGTCTCTTTAGGAGTGCCCGAGCTTGAGCGTTCTTTGCAGCATGGAACTTTCGATTGTCATTACGCTCTTTAATGAAGAAGAAAATATTCAACCACTTTTCGAAAGTATCCGATCCTCGTTGAAGAATTTCGACTATGAATTAATCCTTGTAGATGATGGATCTACTGATCGTACGGCTGATAAAGTCAGGTCTTTTGCGGATGAGCGCACCCAACTGATCTGCTTTAATAAAAATTACGGACAAACTGCTGCCATGGCTTCCGGTATTGACCTGGCACGGGGAACCTATATCGTCACCATGGATGGTGATTTACAAAACGATCCACAAGACATCCCCATGATGCTTGACAAATTGCAAAAAGAAGGCTGGGATGTCGTAGCCGGATTCCGCAAAAACCGTCAGGATGGTGAACTATTGAGAAAAATTCCAAGCAAAATAGCTAACTACCTTATTCGCCAGCTTTCAGGGGTTCATATCAGAGACTATGGATGCACACTCAAAATATTTAAAAGGGGAATCGCTAAAAACCTGGAGTTGTATGGAGAACTACATCGCTTCATCCCTATTCTGGCGGTCCTACAGGGAGGAAAAATAACAGATGTTCCTGTTCACCACCATCCACGCATCCATGGCCATTCCAAATATGGATTAGGTAGGACTCTGAAGGTAGTGAGTGATTTGCTGCTTATGACTTTCTTCCAAAAGTATTTCCGAAGACCCATTCATCTTTTCGGCCCTTTAGGACTCGTTACTTTCATGATTGGTTTTGCGATTAATTGCTATCTGCTAGTCGTGAAGATCATGGGGCAAGACATCTGGGGCAGGCCTTTGCTGATCCTGGGTGTATCGTTAGTATTAGCAGGCATTCAATTTCTCACTTTTGGTCTTATAGCGGAACTCGTTATGCGTGTTTATTATGAATCTCAGAATAAAAAGACCTACACAATAAAGGAAATTTTTAAGGGAGAAAAAATATCACAGGAATTGCTCAAGGCAGCTGTCTGAATCAGCTTGATTTCACTTCTTCAAATTGGCGGTCATAGTCTTCCCGCACGGTTCCCATCCAACGGTCCCACCACAAGAAGTAAAGCCCATAATTACCTTTGAAGAATTGATGGTGTTGATTGTGGTTCACCGAAGTATTGATCCACTTTCCTACCCGACCTTTTGAGAAGCCTTTTGGATAAAGTTCATATCCTAAATGACCATAGACATTATAGATCATCATGATTAGCAAGAAGAGGGCAATTGCCAGCGGATGAACCGGAAATAAAAAGGCGACCAACACAATGATACTCGCTTCCACCACCGCCTCAAGAGGATGAAAAGCAAACGCTGCCCAAGGTGATGGATTGGTAGAGAGATGATGCACCTTGTGAAAAACTTTAAAGAACAAAGGGTGATGCATCGCGCGGTGCGTCCAATAGAAATAGGTATCATGGACGAGCAAAATCAGAACAATAGAGAAGAAGAAATAACCTAAACTGTGATCGTCCAGACGCCAGTACACCTGCGTGTAGTTCTTTATCGGAGTCATGAAAATTAGCCAACCGATGGCCGTGAAAATGATTACCGTTAGGATAGAGTACCCAAGCTCCCTGAGATAATCCTTATTCTCTGGAAACTTTAACTGGATTTTTCTGAATCGGCTCTGGTTCTTCCACAAAACATAGAAAATCAAAAAGGCAACTGAAGCAATGATCAGGTAGCGAAGTAAAATGAGCAAAAAAAGGGCTGATACGCTGCTTCCAATAATGTCCATGACGGTGATTTTGGATGTTAAAAAGTGGTTTGATTTAAACTAAAGTGCTTTAATTCTCGTCTACTACAAAAATAACAAACCAAATGATCAATTTCACTCTAAAGAAGACAGGTTGGAACTCGATTTTCAACGTTGACGTTACGTACTCAAGAAATTTTAGAATTGCTCAGATCAATTTAGAGAGAAACCGTCAGGAAGAAAGGTTTCGTAAGTCAATGCAGCCCTCAAGGGTTTCTTTTGCTCTTAATTATAATCCTTATCGACAGGATCAATAACCGCTAATTCGATTTTTTTACTGAACCTCCGCTGCTTGAGTCTGAATTTGTTTTCATCGGATTGCCCCGGTAACGAATCGATCCCCCACTACTAGCCTGAGCATCCAATTCTTTCGTAACATTTATCTTCACACTGCCACCGCTGCTCGCGCTGGCTTCTACCCTTTCACTTTCCAGGTTGTAAGCATCTACATCGCCTGCACTGCTGGCCTCCACTTCAAGTGATTTTGCTTTTCCTTCCAATACGATATCTCCTGCACTGGAAGCATCGATGGTGAGATTTTCCGACTCAATCTGAAGTTCTATCTGAGCGGCACTGGACACACTGATGTCCATCAGGTTAGTTTTAATCATCCCTTCTGAAAAAACATTGGAAGCAGAGCTTGCTGAAATCTTATTCAGATTGACATAGGTGACATATACCTTTATCGTGCCCCGATTCTTATACATCCCCGATCTCATGTGTATTTTCAAATAGCTCCCGGAAACTTCGGTAAGGACATCCGAAAGCTTGATGCTGGTCGCCACTACCTTCACACTCTCCTTATCTCCTTTTTTAAGGTAAACATCAATCGCCTCTCCCGACTTAACTCCGCTAAAGCTGCCAACCTCTCTAACTTCCGTTTGCTGGCCCCAACTTACGAGCACCCCGGAAAAAAGCAGCATTACTATCAATATTTTCCTCATAATATTTATTTTTGCTTCAAAGACGGAACACGGCAGAAAGGGTTGCTTTCAAAAGACTATTATAAGCTAATATTTTAAATGCATGTAAGGATTACATGTTTTTTTGCCTAAATTTCGTAACCAAAAAGGTTAATTTCGCTTAAAATCTAATCTATTATGATCAAGGAACAGATAAATGTTTTGATAAACCTCGCTGCCAGCGACAGTAAAGTGGCTGATAAAGAAGCAAAAACAATCTACATGATTGCCAAGGCCAACGGCATGGCGAAAGAAGAAGTAGATGCTTTGTTGAAGAAACCTAACCCCATTGGCGATCTTTCCAGCCTCACAGAAGACCAGAAATTTGAGAACCTATATCACCTCATCCAGTTGATGAAAAGTGATGGACAAGTGTTTAAGAGTGAAATCAGCTTTTGTGAGCAGGTTGCTGAGAAACTTGGCTATAAAAAAGGAGTGGTTGGAGAACTTTCTTCACGAATCTATAGCGACCCTACCATTACAGCAGACCGTAAGATGCTCATGGATCGAGCTCATAAGTTTTTAAAATAAATTGAATTATTTATTTGATTAAAAAAAACCTCTGCAACTATTGCAGAGGTTTTTTAACCTCGTATTGGTCTTGATGTACTGACTTAATTATCGGGTTTCTCAGCCATTCCTTGGCTACTTCTTCTCATATACCACCTTCCCTCCAACAATGGTCATCATTACTTCTGTCTTGAGTAGATCAGCTTCGGGAGCAGTCATAATATCTTGAGAGAAAATCGTGAAATCGGCCAGCTTACCGGTTTGGATAGAGCCTTTGATATTCTCTTCGAAGGCACCATAGGCAGCATCCAATGTATAAGAGCGCAAGGCCTGGTCCCGCGTCATCTTCTCTTCCGGCTCATAACCTCCTTCAGGATCTCCCTTCAATGTCTTACGAGAAACTGAAGCATAAAAGGATGCAATAGGTGTAATAGGTTCTACCGGAGCATCTGTGCCATTCACAATCCTTGCTCCTGACTTGAGTAAAGACTGCCACACGTAAGCACCTTCTTTTATTCTCTCTTCTCCCAGGCGATCAATAGCCCAGGGACGATCGGACGACAGATGAACTGCCTGCATGGCAGGGATAACACCCATCTTGCCAAATCTTGGAATGTCATTGGGATGAAGATGTTGCGCATGTTCAATTCTAAATCGATGATCTTTCACTTCAGGATTTTCTTTGAAGGCTGTTTCATACCGATCTAATATTTCCTGATTAGCACGATCGCCAATAGCATGTGAGCAAACCTGAAACCCGGATTTGAGTGCTTTACGTGAAGTGGAGAGTACTGTGTCCAAAGAGATGGTAGCCATTCCTACAAAGTCTTTACGGTCGGTATAGGGCTCCAATAGCCATGCTCCCCGAGACCCTAAAGCACCATCACAATACAATTTGATAGAACGAATGGTCAGCCAGTTAGTGGAATCAATTTCAGGTCCCTTCTTAATCCATTCATTCACGTGGGCCCGGTCATCGCCTCCCAACATCACATAAAGACGCACACCAAGTGTACCTTCTTTTTTGGCTTGTCTGAAAAACTCAATGTTTCTGCGCGTGGCTCCAGCATCGTGGAAACTGGTTATCCCATTGCGTAAGCAGGCTTGCGTTGCCAAATCAATAGCCTTGCGATCGCGATCATCATCTGACGCTGGCATATGCTTGTAAATTAATCCGGTAGCTAATTCATTAAAGATACCTGTGGGGTTTCCGTTCTTATCTCTGATGATTTCTCCACCTTCTTCTGAAATTGTTTTTAAACTCTCTTTTGATAATTGATTAACACCTGCTATCTCCATCGCCTTTGCATTGACCTGAACGGCATGTCCACTCGCGTGCTCAAGGGCAACCGGATTATTGGGAGATACTGCACTTAACTTTTCATGTGTTTGAAAGCCCTTTACCATATTCGATGGCAATGTGTCCCACTTCTCCTGATGCCAACCCCGGCCTAAAATCCATTGTCCGGGTTGTGCCTTTTCTACTGCCAAGCGCACCATTTCTACTATTTCATCATAATTTTTTGCATTCATTAAATCAATATCAATCTCATAATAACCAACTCCGAAAAAATGCCCATGTCCTTCAATAAAACCGGGCGTCATGGTTTTACCGTTCAGGTCAATAACGTTCGTCTTATCGTCAATCCAAGAGCGTGCCTCTTTCTCATTGCCGGCAAATTCTATCTTATCTCCTTTCACAACGACTGCCTCTACCTTGGGCTGTGCGTCATCTCCCGTATAAATAGCGCCTCCCAGAATAACTGCATCTCCGTGTTTTTTTTCGGAACAGGCAAATGAGAGTATAATAGTCGCTAGCAAGAGGTATTTTTTCATGTCTTTATTTTTTGGTTACGCAAAATAGCATGATTTAGGGATTCTGTTACGGTTAGTTTGACGAATGGTCTAATCCCTTCTATTATCTTCGCCCTTCTATGCTCAAGGAAAGAATAAAGCTTTTTGGACTTCAGGGGATATTCTGGATTGCCTTCTTCATTATAAGTCGGATCATCTTCCTTTTTTATCACTTTGATCAGGCCTCATCCTTATCCTTCCGGGAAATAGGTACGATACTATTCTTAGGATTGCGAATGGATCTTGCCATGACAGGCTATT
>JANNRV010000136.1:0-11776 GCA_031401775.1 Bacteroidia bacterium
TATTCTAGCCGTATCCACTATTATCAGTATCGGCTCGGTGTATTACACCAATATTTTGGTGGAGCAATTGAAGGAGCGGGAAATAAATCAGGTGAAACTGTATGCACGTGCTTTAGAGTATACTATCAACGAATCAGACGATAATATTCTATTCATCACAGAAGAAATTCTAAATAAGAACACTTCCATTCCCACCATTCTTATCAACGAAAAAGATGAATTTATCTTCTACAATAACATTAACATTAGCCCTACCTGGAGCGAACAGCGTAAGAAAGAGATGCTGGCTCGTGAGGTGAAGGAAATGAAAAAAATATTTCCCCCCATTGAAATCATACTAAAAGATGCAGGGGTTGTATTTGGAAAGCAATATGTCTGTTACAAAAATTCAGCACTGCTAAGTCAGCTTATCGCCTATCCTTACATTCAACTTTCTGTCATTGCCATCTTTGGATTCATCTCTTACCTGGCATTCAATTACTCAAAGATTGCAGAGCAAAATCGTGTTTGGGTAGGATTGGCAAAAGAAACTGCACACCAACTGGGCACACCGCTCTCATCCTTAATGGCATGGATAGAAGTCTTGCGCGATGATCCTGAAATCAGAAATAAAGGGATTGTAGAAGAGCTCGACAAAGACATTCAAAAACTTCGCATGGTGACAGAGCGATTTTCAAGCATCGGCTCGACACCTACCTTGAAAGAAGAAAATGTTTTCCAACTGATCAACAATGTGGTTGAGTATTTGAAGCCAAGGGTCTCGTCAAAAATAAATTTTGAAGTTTATACTTTGTCTGATACGATCAAGGCGCGAGTTCACGCTCCTCTTTTTGAATGGGTGATCGAAAACCTGTGTAAGAATGCGGTGGATGCCATGGGGAGTAACGGAACGATCGCCATTAAAATATTGAGGGGCAGTGAAGGAAAGGTGCTTATCGACTTATCTGACACGGGCAAGGGGATTCCAAAGGGAATTATTTCCAACGTCTTTAAGCCGGGGTTCACCACCAAGAAACGCGGATGGGGGTTAGGACTTACCCTCGCCAAACGTATCATTGAACTCTACCATGAGGGCAGCATTTTTGTGAAATCTTCAGACGAAAATCTGGGGACCACCTTCAGGATTGAACTGAAGAGCGCCTGATCTAAAATCATCAAAAACAACTCATTTTAGGGCCATTTTTAGAAAAGATTCTTTTGGCGTTGAGCCCGAAAACATTACTTTTGCGCTCGGTTTTATAGCCTTGTCGTTGCTATAAAATCAGTTCCTTAACCCGGAAACAAACACATAATCTTATAAATCACAATTAGATGGCAAATATTGGTAGAATCACTCAGGTAATCGGGCCGGTTGTAGACGTTGCGTTTGACGAGCCGGGCACAAAGCTTCCTAACATTCTCGATTCACTTGAGGTAACAAAAGGTGACGGAACCCGTGTGGTACTGGAAACCCAGCAACATCTTGGCGAGGATCGCGTTCGCACCATTTCTATGGAAGGTACCGAAGGTCTGGTACGTGGCATGAAAGTGACGGATACGGGTTCTCCAATCCAAATGCCTATCGGAGAAGATATTAAAGGCCGCCTATTCAATGTAATTGGCGAGGCGATTGATGGCATTGCACAACCTAAGTGGGAAAAGTCTCTTTCTATTCACAGAGCTGCTCCTCGCTACGAGGATCTTTCAACTTCACAAGAGGTACTCTTTACAGGTATAAAAGTTATTGACTTGATCGAACCCTACTCAAAAGGTGGTAAAATCGGATTGTTCGGTGGTGCAGGTGTGGGCAAGACAGTTTTAATTCAGGAATTAATTAACAACATCGCAAAAGCTTATTCAGGTCTTTCCGTATTTGCCGGTGTGGGTGAACGTACTCGTGAAGGAAATGACTTGCTCCGAGAGATGATTGAAGCGGGTATCGTTGATTATGGTCCGGAATTTATGAAGTCTGTTCATGCAGGAGGTTGGGATCTTTCTAAAGTAGACAAAAGCAAGCTAAAAGACTCCAAGGCGACTTTCGTATTTGGTCAAATGAATGAGCCTCCCGGTGCGCGTGCACGTGTTGCACTTTCTGGCTTAACCATTGCCGAATATTTCCGTGACGGAGATGGAACGGGCAAAGGACGCGACATCCTTTTCTTTATCGATAACATTTTCCGTTTCACACAGGCCGGTTCTGAAGTTTCTGCCCTGTTGGGTCGTATGCCTTCAGCCGTAGGATATCAGCCTACTTTAGCTTCGGAGATGGGTGCTATGCAAGAGCGTATTACTTCAACAAAGAATGGTTCTATCACTTCAGTACAGGCCGTTTATGTACCTGCGGATGATTTAACTGACCCCGCACCGGCTACAACATTCTCTCACCTGGATGCAACCACTGTATTGTCGCGCAAGATTGCCGAGCTAGGTATTTATCCTGCAGTAGATCCTTTAGATTCTACTTCTCGGATTTTGCGTGCTGACATTGTTGGCGATGAGCATTACGATTGTGCTCAACGGGTGAAACTTACGCTGCAGCGCTATAAGGAATTGCAAGACATCATCGCCATCCTTGGTATGGATGAATTGAGCGATGAAGATAAACTGATTGTGCATCGTGCAAGACGTGTCCAGCGTTTCTTATCTCAGCCTTTCCACGTAGCCGAAGCCTTCACGGGTCTAAAGGGCGAATTGGTAGACATCAAAGACACCATCAAGGGCTTTAACATGATTATGGATGGCGAGGTAGATAATTTACCAGAGGCGGCATTTAACCTGGTAGGTACTATTGATCAGGCGATTGCTAAAGGTGAAAAACTGATTGCCGAAGCAAAAGGTTAATCTTCAAATCAAAATTATGCACTTAGAAATAGTAACACCTGAAAAGAAAATTTTTGAAGGAGAAGTTTCGATTGCTACGTTCCCTGGAGCGGACGGCTCATTTCAGGTGTTGAATGATCACGCACCATTGATCAGCTTATTGAAGGAAGGATCGGTCGTGTATAAATCAAAAGAATCTAAAGGAGAAATAAAAATCACTGGTGGGGTGGTGGAGGTATTGAAAAATAAAGTGATTCTGTTAGCTGACGGTATTGCTGTCTAAGCAGATCAAGTATTGCCAATAAAAAAAGGGCTTCCAATTAGGGAGCCCTTTTTTATTAATCCAGCCTTACTTTATTGACGTACCAGCCACTTCACGAAGAACACCACACCTATCAATAAGGCAATGGCTCCAATGATATAAAATACATTGCCACCAATAAGAAGGCCGACAATTCCCACCGCTCCAAAAACTGCTGCTAATTTCAAATCATTTTCCAGAGCCTTTGTGCCGGAAACGGATTCCACACTTTCAGTTTTCTTTACCTTCACGATGGTTTTCATTTCCTTCTTCAGATACTGGCGTAACGCTTTGCGTTCCGTCTTGTTCATTTGAAGATAAGTCTTGCTCGCCTCACTGGTCGCTGGAGCTTCCTCAAGAATTATTGCTTTTTCGTCTGTGCTCGCCATCAATTTTGCCGGCTCAATCGGAGCAATCACTGTCTCTTTGGTTTTCAATTCACCATATCCACCGGCAAAGCCTGAATTGGATTTGTAGTAGTTAAAGTTTGCGGCATACTTGGGTGATGAACAAGATGCCATCAGGCCTAAGATAAAAAGGTAAAGAATTTTTTTCATAGATGGTTTTGTTATTTCTTTTTAAAGATAACAAATATCCTTTTGAAAAATCGCTTTTCAAAATTCCAAAAAAATTCAAATTGCCCTAAAAGGCTACCATAAAATAACAGGAAAACATTGTATACCGGGAGAATTAGAATGTAGTAAAGCACGCTGGCCCACACCGGCATAGGATTTTCACCAAACCAGTAGTCAAAAAGGGGCTTCTTTAAAAAGAGAACCGTAAAACCGGTACAAGCAAAAACCAAAAGAATAACCATCACCTGAAATGCATTGCGCACTTTCCACCGCTCCTGAAGTTTTTTAATCCAACTCATACTTTAAAATTTGCCGTGGCCAAGATAAGTATTAGAATATCCCCATCAAGTCCTAAAAGGTAATGGAAATGCCTTCCAAAATTCACGATCAGGTGGATTGGCTGTAATACAGAGCTTTTCATCTTTCACCGGATGAATAAACTCAAGTTGCCGGGCATGGAGCGCTATGCTGGCATCAGAGGCAGGAGTTTTGGCCCCATATTTAAGGTCTCCTAAAATCACGCATCCAATACTTGCCAGTTGAACTCGTATCTGGTGAGGTCGGCCAGTGATGGGATTCACTTCGAGAAGATATTGACCAGATGAGCGGCCAATGATTTTATAATTCAACTCCGCGCGTTGTGCTTCGGGCGTTTCCTTTTTATAAGCTGTCGTCTTATTTTTTTGTTCATCTTTCACCAGCCAATGAATAAGTGTATCCTCTTCTTTTGGTGGTCGATTAGAGACGATGGCCCAGTATGTTTTCTTTGTCTCTCGATTTTTAAACAATGTATTCATTCTTTCCAGCGACTTCGAGGTGCGCGCAAAGACCACCACTCCGCTTACGGGACGGTCAAGCCGGTGAACAACGCCAAGAAAAACAGCTCCAGGTTTTTGGTATTTTTTTGCAATGTATTTTTTACAGACTTCAACGAGGGGCTCGTCTCCAGTGGCATCTCCCTGAACTAAAACTCCGGTAGGCTTATTGATAATAAGTAAATGATTGTCTTCATAGAGTATGGATAGCATCCGTCAAACTTCCGAAATTTTTGTAACTTTAAGTATGCAAACAGCAACTATCGACAGGAGTAAAGAATGGACCGTGGCTGATTATCTTCTGTTGGAAGAATCGAATTTGCCTTGTGAATTGATTAATGGAGAACTATTTATGAGCCCTGCACCAAATCCTCATCACCAGCGTATTTTGAGAAGATTATTCCGGATGTTGGACCGTGTTGCCAAAGAAGATGAGTTATTCATCGCTCCGATAGATCTTTTTATCAGCAACCAAAATGTCTTTCAGCCCGATTTAGCCTATGTATCTGAAAAGAATAAGGACTTTGTCACTAATAGAGGCATCGAGGGGCCACCTGAAATAATTATTGAAATTATTTCACCTTCCAATAGCTATACGGATAGAAATCAAAAAAAGAAAAGCTACTTGGCATTTGGGGTACAAGAATATTGGATTGTTGATCCTGCAAATAAAACCATAGAAATATATACGCCAGAAACAGGACTTGACTACCCCTTGCTTTATCTAGCCGAAGAAGGACAAGTCAATTCAATTATTTTGCCGGATCTGAAATTTAATCTGTCAGAAATTTTCAATCCTTAAATTCCGAAGTAAAGTGAAAGTTGATTTCCGGAAAGTTATCCTGCACCATCTGCAGCCAGGCCTTTGACTCGGCCATAAACACCAACTTATCATCTTTGTCGCGCGCCAAATGTCGCTGCTTGGAATCAACAAATTCGGCAAGCTTCTTCTCATTCTTACTGCTGATCCAACAGGCTTTGTAAATATTCTGAGGCACAAAATCGGCTGTGGCGTTATATTCATTCTTAAGTCTGAATTGAATAACTTCAAACTGGAGTGCTCCTACTACACCTACCACCTTTCTTTTACCCAGTTCATAGGTAAATAGCTGCGCCACTCCTTCCTCCATCAATTGTAATAAGCCTTTCTCCAATTGCTTGGTCTTCATGGCGTCCTTGTTGATGACTTCTTTAAAGATTTCAGGCGAGAAACTTGGGATGCCGGTATATGTTGCTTTCTCCCCATCGGTAAGGCTATCACCGATTTTCAAATTCCCTGTATCAAAAAGACCCACAATGTCCCCCGGCCAGGCCTCATCTACCGTCTCTCTGTCCTGCGCCATAAAAGCCGTTGCATTGGAAAATCGTATTCCCTTATCCTGACGGACGTGATAGTAGTTGCTGCCTCGTTCAAATTTCCCTGAACAAACACGAAGGAAGGCGATTCGATTGCGATGCCGCGGATCCATATTGGCATGTATCTTAAAAATAAATCCAGAAAATTTTACCTCTTCCGGTTTTACCTCACGCAAGGTGGTCTCGCGGGGAATAGGTGCAGGAGCAATCTTTATAAATGTGTCCAGAAGTTCTTTGACTCCAAAATTATTGACGGCACTCCCAAAAAAAACTGGCGCTACTTTTCCGTTCAGATAATCCCGGACTTCAAAATCCGGATACACACCTTCAATAAGCTCAACATCAGCCCGAAGTTGCTTCGCATTATTCTCTCCTACATACCGGTCAATAGCCGGGTCGTTAATGTCTGCAATCTCAATCGCTTCTTCAATCTTCGTTTTACTTGGCGTGAAAAGCTTAAGGCTCTTTTCATATAAACTATAAACTCCTTTGAATGTCTTTCCCATACTAATGGGCCAACTAAGCGGACGAACTTTAATGCTTAATTTTTCCTCAATCTCATCGAGCAAATCAAAAGGATCTTGGCCTTCGCGGTCGAGTTTGTTAATAAAACAAATCACTGGTGTGCTGCGCATACGACACACTTCCATCAGCTTTTCTGTCTGTACCTCAACACCCTTAACACAGTCGATTACCATAATTACACTGTCCACCGCGGTGAGCGTACGGTACGTGTCCTCCGCAAAATCCTGGTGACCAGGAGTATCTAACAAGTTTATCTTTATGTCTTTGTAATTAAACCCCATCACTGAAGTAGCAACCGAAATTCCCCGTTGTTTTTCGATCTCCATCCAGTCGCTGCGGGCATGGTCTTTTATTTTACTGGACTTAACGGCACCCGCCTTTTGGATGGCACCGCCAAACAAGAGAAGCTTTTCTGTGAGGGTGGTCTTTCCCGCATCGGGGTGACTAATGATGCCAAACGTCCTGCGTTTGGCAATTTCTTGTTCCAGGGTCATAATCTTAAAATGCGGGCAAAGGTAAGAAACCAAAGGCTAACCCATACCAATAGATGTCTGTACAGAGAATTTTCGGAATTAAAAAAAACCCTTAATAATCAAACCGGTTTTTCAGGACTATACGCCAATCAGCAGCAAACTAGTTCTGGTTGGCAACAATTACGCTCCGGCCAGGAACAAGGACGCTTCGGTCCGGAACAAGTGTGGGCCAGCCGGGAGCAAGTATGCATCAATCTGCAGCGATGATGCACCGGTCAGCAACGATGAAGGTCCAATCAGGAACAGGTGAGGAGTAACCGGGAACGGGTAAGACTACATCCGCACCAAGGACGAATCAATCCGAAACAACTAAGCTCCGGTCGGCAGCGGATATGGTTCAATCCGGAACAAGTTTGCTCCAATCCGCTGTTGTTTAGTCTTCGCTTAAACATTTTGTAAAGACAGACTACTAATGTTGAAAAATGAATGCAACCGTGCGAATGCTTTTCAGGTTTCATCACATGTAAAATATATGTTAAGTAGTTACCCTGTACAATTAATGCCTTATTCCGCACTCATTGCAAAACCTCATTTTGTGAGGCGGCCTTCTTTTGGGTAGGCGTCTATGACCGTAATACAAAAAATTGGTGTATTGATGCTTTGAGAATTTCTTCAGTTGCTTTTGATGATCGTTAGCTGCCTGCTCCACACGCTCATAAAATTCATATTGAGCAGAGTGGGTAACTTTTTGCTTCTTTACTTTTAAAGACTTTGCTTTTTTGGAAGAGAAGAATCCCTTCCTATGCACGACTTTAGAGTTTACCGTTTCTTGTACAACCGGAGCCTTAGGAAACGGTCCCGAAAAATCGGGGTTCGATTGAGAATAGCCAACAGAAATAGCTAACACCGACACAGACAGACACAATAACCTTGGTTGCATACCAAGCCTTAACGAAGCAGGTATTAAAATATTCTCTTAACCCGGATTTGAATTGTATTCAAGCAATGTGCCCGGCCCGTCAATCAAAGAAAACGATGTAGCAGAGTATAAATCAAATAGAGGATTGCAATAACGAGCATGGAGTACCCAAAAACTTTGGCTCTTGTATAATACCCTTTTACAGGCATGAGGGTTCTTTTGCGATGAGAACTCATTTGAAGAACTCGAAAAATAATCTTACCATTAAATAAGTCAATACGGATACAGCAAGCAAATTAGCCAATAACCGGGCTCTGTGAATCCAAAATCGTGTTGAAACTACTCTCATAACTATTTGATTTAGCACAATTTATACACTTTTAACGAGAAATCACTTAACCTAGGTTCCATCTTCACGATAAATAGCCCTGACGGGGGTATGAGCGGTCATTAGAAGCGAGGAAAGTGAGTTACTATTCCCCGATTTTAACTTTATAATGCTCACTCTTGCATTTACGACCGGGCCTTATCCATCGGATTTATTTTGGAGTCCGAGCCATACAGAAATTAATATTTCATAACCGTTTATCCCCTTGATTTGGAAGTAACACCACTAGAATAGAGGCAACAGCGGAATGAAGAGATTTGGTGCTAAAAGATCATTACTGAGGACGATTAACTCTTCACTGGATTACCTGCAACCTGCATGGTTTCAAGTGTGGGTGAAGCCTTACCTCCCCGAGGTTCAATGGTAACAGCAAACGTTGTTACTCCTTTACCAATGTCTTTCATTCTGAATAAACCCGAAACGGTTGAATCAAAAACACCGGCATCGACTGGCTTGCCGTCAATGATTGCCCAAAGCTGATATTGATTTTCTTGTGAAAGCTGTCTCATGCTTTGAATGCTCAGATAAAGTTCTTGCGTGTTCTCATTCCAATACACGGAAGCCAGAGCCTGAGGCGCATTAGGAGTTCCCTTCATCAGAATTCGAGTGAATGCCGGATTGTCGGACACTCTACTATCCGCTTCTATTTTATCGAGACGTTGATTTACCTTATTATAATCCTCAGCCATACGCTGATTTTGTGCCAACAGCTCAGAAAGATTTGATTCAGTATTCCTCCACTTATTCCAATAGTTGTATGCCATATAAGAGGAAAGCAAGGCAAGGGCAATGGATGCGGCCGCAGCAAGTTTCCACATTTGCAATGAACCTGAAACTATTGATACTTCTTTTCCTATTGGCTCAAAATTGATTTTTTCAAAAAGCGCTGCTTTTACTTCTTTTCGAGGAGCAATGGCCGCCTTCATGAGTAGCAACTCAGACGCTTCTTCAATCTTCGAAAGTTCTTGCTTAAGCGCAGGGTACTGCACGAGGTTTTTCTCAACCTCCGCTTTTTCGTGTGCGGAGAGCTCACCCAAAGCATAGGTTTCTAAAATTCCGGTCGATATGTACTCTTGAATGTTCACTTAATTTTCAATATAGATCGCAATTCAATCATAGCCGCCCGAAGTCGCGTTTTTACTGTACCTAACGGAATATCAAATTCTTTAGCTACCTCTGATTGTGTGTACCCCTTCAAATACAGTTGATTAACGATGAATCGTTGGTCTTCTGACAATTCCATCAACACTTCCTTCAATCCAATGGCATCAATTTGTAATTCCGCTCTCTCCCGATTGTCAATCTTATTTACGAGGTAATCAATGTCATCGGTTTTCTTTACCATATTCATTTCCTTGGAGCGTGTCTTGTCTATTGCGTGGTTGCGGGCAATATTCAGCATCCAGGTGAAAAGTTTTCCTTTGGAAGAATCGTACGCATCGATCTTACTCCAAATCTTTAAAAAAACATCTTGCAACACTTCTTCCGAGACTTCTTCCTTTTTAAGAATTCTGAAGACAACACCGTAAAGTGCACCTGAATAGTGATCATAGAGGTAGTCAAGAGCCGATTGTTTTTTATTTTTCAATCCCTCCACTAAATCACGTTCTTCAATATGTGTATTTGTAATGGCGATAAAATCAAAAAATTAGATGTGAGCCAAAGTTATTGAAAAGATAACAACAATAAGAAAGATGGTTGAAGCTTAAGTTAAAGACTTTAGTAAAATAAAAAAACCTCGCTGTCTGGCGAGGCTCTATAAGTAAAGAGAATTTTAAATCACAAGTGAATCACTTCACCATATGCAGCGGCAGCCGCTTCCATAATGGCTTCGCTCATGGTAGGGTGAGGGTGCACCGTCTTTATAATTTCATGACCTGTTGTTTCCAGTTTGCGTATAGCAACTATCTCCGCAATCATTTCTGTGACATTGGCACCAATCATGTGTGCCCCTAGCAGTTCACCATACTTCGCATCAAAAATAAGTTTTACAAAACCATCACTTGCACCTGCTGCCTTCGCTTTGCCGGACGCAGTAAACGGAAACTTACCTACTTTAAGTTGATAGCCGGCCTTCTTGGCCGCTTCTTCAGTATAGCCCACCGATGCAATCTCAGGAGAACAGTAAGTGCAGCCAGGTATATTGTTGTAGTCAAGTGGGTGTGGATTCTGACCTGCTATTTTTTCTACGCAAATAATTCCTTCTGCTGAAGCAACGTGTGCCAAGGCCTGCCCTTTGGTAATATCTCCAATAGCGTAAACACCGGGAACATTTGTTTTGTAAAAATCATCTACTAAAACTTTACCTTTATCCGTCTTCACTCCTACTTCTTCCAATCCAAGATTTTCAAGATTCGTAGCTACGCCTACAGCTGACAGTACAATATCAGTTTCAATTTTTATTTCACCCGTTGGCGTTTTCACAGTGGCAATACATCCTTTGCCTTTGGTATCAACTTTTGTTACCTCAGAGCTTGTGTAAATAGTCATCCCCGATTTTTTGAAAGACTTCTCCAGTGCTTTGGAAATCTCTTCATCTTCGACCGGAACCAAACGCGGAAGAAACTCAACCAGTGTGACTTCAGTGCCTATCGTATTGTAGAAGTAGGCGAACTCAGCACCGATAGCACCTGATCCTACCACTAACATTCGCTGCGGTCTTTCAGGAAGTACCATGGCTTCGCGGTAACCTATGATCTTTTTGCCATCCATGGGCAGCGAAGGGAGTTCACGTGAGCGCCCCCCTGTGGCGAGAATAATATTCTTTGCTTCATAATCTGTTTTCTTACCCGTTGCATCCGTTACCTCTACCTTTCCGCCTTTCTTAAGTTTACCATGCCCGACTATCTGTTCTATCTTATTCTTTTTGAAAAGGAATTGGACGCCCTTGCTCATGCCTGCCGCTACATCGCGGCTACGCTTCACCATGCTACTCATATCCGGAGAAGCTTCCTTTATTTTAATACCATAATCGGCAGCATGCTGAATGTATTCAAATACATTGGCACTTTTCAGTAATGCTTTAGTAGGAATGCAACCCCAGTTGAGGCATATACCACCGAGTTCTGCTTTTTCCACAACCCCTACTTTCATACCCAGCTGTGAGGCGCGAATAGCTGCCACATATCCACCGGGGCCGGAGCCAATTACAATAAGATCAAACTGTGCCATAAATTTTTATTTACTTCGTACGGCCAAAATTAACCCAAAATCCGGTGCAGAAAAAAGATTAATTTTGGTAAAAGAAGCTCTCTATGGCGGACCAATAAAAAGAAGTATGTCCGAAACGGAAGACCTAAAAAGCAGCAGTCCGCAAAATCATAATTCAATCAATTTCATTACTCACGACTCAATACTATTTTAAATGAAACTACTTCAAGGAAAAACAGCTCTTATCACCGGAGCCTCCAAAGGAATTGGAAGATCAATCGCGATCAAATTTGCCGAACAAGGAGCCAACGTGGCCTTTACTTACCTATCCAGCGTAGAGCAGGGCCAGGCATTAGAATCTGAACTGGCAGCCAAAGGAGTGAAAGCAAAAGGATACCGCTCAGATGCATCTGATTTTTCGCAAGCGGACAAATTAATCAGTGATGTAGTTACTGATTTTGGATCGCTCGACATT
>JANNRV010000137.1:0-14790 GCA_031401775.1 Bacteroidia bacterium
GGCTTATATTATCTCACGATTAGGCAAAGATGAATTGGGCAAGAAGGCCGTTGAGATGGCCAGTTCCTACGAGGTGAATACTTCTTTGATTCAATGGGATGATAAACATCCAACGGGAACAGTTGAAGTAATCTTAAATCACGGACAGCCTGATTATACCATTCATGCTTCGGTGGCGTATGACTTTATCGATTATGCCGAAGTGGCCATCAAGTTGGAAGGGCAGGAGTTTGATGTGTTTTACTTTGGATCGTTGGCGCAGCGCACCGGTACATCAAAAAATACGCTCAAGAGCCTTCTGGCAAAGAATACCTTCGACTATGTTTTTTATGATGTCAACCTGAGAAAAGGCGGCTATAGCAAGGAGATCATTCACGACTCACTCAAACTGTGCAATATTCTAAAGCTAAATCACAGTGAAGTTCCTGAAATTTCACAGCTTCTTTATAAAGCTGATTTGTCGATGGAGGAGTTTTGTCAAAAGATGTACATCGACTACGAGTTAGAACTCATCATCATCACGGCTGCCGAGAAGGGCTGCTATATTTTTGAAGCTGATAAATTGCAATTAGTTCCAGGCAAAGCGGTAGAAGTAGCCGATGCTGTTGGTGCAGGTGATTCTTTCAGTGCTGCATTTATGTATATCTATTTTCATAAAGGGGATGCCATGGCTGCGGCAAAGGTAGCCAACCAGGTGGGAGGCTTTGTGGCAAGTCATCATGGAGCCATACCTTCTTATTCCGAGGAGATCAAGGATCTTCTGACCTTGTTATGATTTTCTTCCTTCATGCGAAATAAAATTATTAAGTGGTTCTTTAGTGCATGCCTGATCCTGGTAATGCTTCTGATCTCTCTCTTGGCACCGATTGACAGAACTGCTTTGCCGGAGCAATCATTTTATAAAGCAATGCAAAATGAGCTCAACGAATTTAACCCTCAGAAATTTCCTGCTCAAGGTCAACTAAAGATAGGTTGGAGCAGTTTTAACATTACGCCTTCCTCATCCATGCCAATGGCGGGCTTTACGCCAAGAGATCATTTTGAGCAAGTGCATGATTCATTGTACACAAAGATTGTTGCCATTGACAATGGTAATGCCACTTTTTTTTTAGTGAGTATGGACTTGCTGTTGTTTCCACCGGCACTGAAGAAATTGGTGACTGAGAAGTTGACGGCAACAGGCAACGGTAATGATTTTGTCTACTATTCAGTGTCGCATACACACAATGGAATAGGAGGATGGGACACCAGTATCATGGGTAAATTTATTCTGGGTGGCTACAATGAAGCATGGATCATTGCAACTGCCGACTTGATTGTTGAGCACATGACACGAGCAAAAGAATTTTCAATCCATTCATCTCTTTCTTATTGGGAGGCAGATGCAAAAGAGTGTGTATCCAATAGGCTTGCACCGAGGTTAGGTTCTTTTGACAGTAAACTAAGAGGTTTACGTTTTGACCGTGATGATAGTACAAAAGGCATTTTGTTTACCTATGCCGCTCACGCGGCAAATATTTCCAAGAAGAGTCTCGCCTTGTCGGGAGACTATCCATCTGCTACCTTAACAAAATTAAAGAATGATGGATGGGATTTTGGAATGTACATGGCCGGCATGGTGGGCAGTCATCGGTTGGATATGGATTATCTTAAAGTGAAGGATTTTGTCGCGATAGAAAAAGCGAGTTCTATTCTTGCACCAAAGATTACTAACGCAAAACCGGATGAGTCACTCGATTCGTTGACAGTTTCTGCGGGGAGATTGCCTATACTGATGGGACCTTCGCAGATGAGAGTTTTAAAAAATTGGAAAGTTCGTGACTGGGCATTCCGCCTGCTTGTCGGGAAACTTGAAGCGGAGATCACCTGGATGAAACTAGGGAATATCCTCTTTCTTGGTACTTCGTGCGATTTCTCTGGGGAAGTCTCTGTCGACAATCAATTTGATGAATTGGCTCGAGATCAAGGAGATCATCTTATCATTACAAGCTTCAATGGAAGCTATTCAGGCTATATCACAATTGACGAGCATTACGATAGCCGTAAGAAAGAAGAGACCATGACCATGAATTGGGTAGGGCCTTATTTCGGTGACTACTATGCCGGAATAATGAAACGATTGATTGAGCGCAGCTCGAATCACCCTGAATGACGTTAAGCGTAAAGCGCTTCTTTCTGCTGACTAATCTTTTCGTTAGTAATATACTCATCATACGTTACCAGCTTATCGATGAAGCCATTTGGACTGATTTCAATAATCCGGTTGGCAACTGTTTCGGTAAACTCGTGGTCATGAGATGTGAATAACACCGTGCCGGGAAAATCTTTTAGTGCATTGTTGAATGCCTGAATTGATTCCAGGTCAAGATGGTTGGTGGGTTCATCCAGCACCAGTAGATTAGCGCCTTGAAGCATCATACGGGAGATCATGCAACGAACTTTCTCTCCTCCTGACAAGACACTACATTTTTTAAATACCTCTTCTCCTGAGAATAACATCTTTCCTAAGAATCCACGAATGTATACTTCATCCTTTTCTTCTGAAAATTGACGCAACCAATCGATTAAATTATCATCCGATTGAAAGTAAGAAGAGTTATCATTAGGTAAATAGGCAGTTGTAATGGTCTGACCAAACTTGAATTCACCTTTATCTGCTTTATCCTCGCCCATCAAAATCTGGAACAACGAAGTGATTGCCATACTGTCTTTACTGAGGAAGGCTATCTTATCGCCTTTATTCACGTAGAAGTCCAAATTTTTGAAAAGCATTTTTTCTGGACCCGCTTTGCTTAAACTCTCTACTTGCAAAATCTGATCACCGGCAGTGCGTTTTTGAACATAAATAATGGCAGGATATCTTCTATTGGAAGGTTGAATGTCATCGATGGTAATCTTCTCCAGTAATTTTCTTCGACTGGTAGCCTGACGGGATTTGGAAGCATTCGCACTGAAGCGGGCGATAAATTCCTGCAATTCTTTTTTCTTTTCTTCGGCTTTCTTGTTGGATGTGGCACGTTGTGATAAGGCCAACTGACTTGACTCATACCAAAATGAATAGTTACCAGTGAAGAGCTTAATGGCTTTGAAGTCAATGTCTACGATGTGTGTACAAACGGTATCCAGAAAGTGACGATCGTGAGAAACCACAATCACCGTATTCTTAAACTCTAATAAGAAATCTTCTAGCCAGGTAACGGTGTGAATATCCAAATCATTCGTAGGTTCATCCAGAATAAGAATATCTGGATTTCCAAAGATGGCTTGAGCAAGAAGCACTCTTACTTTTTGGTTACCACTCAATTCTTTCATGAGCGTGTAATGGAATTCTTCTGCAATATCAAGGCCGCTTAGGAGAGAAGCAGCGTCTGACGTTGCGTTCCATCCATTCATCTCTGCAAATTCGCTTTCCAGTTCGGAGGCTCTGATGCCATCTTCTTCAGAAAAATCAGGATTAGCATAGATTGCATCCTTCTCATTCATGATGTTCCACAACTTTCCGTGGCCCATCATTACGGTATCAATTACGGATACTTCATCGAACTCAAAGTGATTCTGGCGTAGTACGGCCATGCGCTTTCCCTGATCGATGACAATTTTTCCTGAATTGGGCTCGATGTCACCGGCTAATATTTTCAGAAAAGTAGACTTACCCGCCCCATTGGCACCAATTACGCCATAGCAATTGCCGGTGGTGAATTTAATATTGACCTCATCGAAAAGTACTCGCTTGCCAAAACGGAGGGAGAGATTATTTGCTGCAATCATTTTTATTCAAAAATAGGGCGCAAAGGTAAGAGAAAAGTGAGTGAATCCCTTATGACCTTTGTAAATTTACCTTTCCCTAAATCGAAATCATGGAATCGAAAAAGGAGAGCCAATTACTTATTTCGGATAGCCTTGGAAGTGTTTCGATAATTATTTCAATGCCTAAAAATGCTACGGCACTGTTGGTTCTGGCGCATGGTGCGGGTGCAGGGATGACTCATCCATTTATGGAGTCCTTGTCCGAAGAGTTGGCATTAAGAAGCATAGGCTGTATCCGATTTAATTTTCTGTACATGGAAAAGAAATCGAAAAGGCCTGATCCTGCACCCACAGCCGAAAAAACAGTAGCAGTGGTTATTAACCATGTTCATGAACTGTATTCGACACTTCCATTATATACAGGGGGTAAATCATTCGGAGGAAGGATGACATCCCAACGATTGTCAAAAGAATGTCCCGACTATGTTAACGGAATAGTCTTCTTTGGATTTCCTCTGCATCCAATCGGCCAGCCCTCCATTGCACGTGCACAGCACTTAAAAAGTATTGTTAAGCCAATGTTATTTCTACAAGGAAGTAAAGATAAGTTAGCAGATATGACATTGCTCAAAGGCGTTCTTGCAGATTTGCCAATGGCAACTTTGATGAAGTGGGAGGGAGCTGATCATTCTTTTAAGTTGGGTAAGCAGAATCTCATTCCGCTGTTGGCTGATGCGACAGCAGATTGGATAAAAGGCTTGAAGTAATAAAATAAATTAGTTGGAATTCTCTGCTTCGGATTGCATTTCAGCAATCATCCTAAGGTCATGAGCCGTAAACTCATTTACCCCCTGTGTTTCATCTTGAAAAGCAATGAAAGCCTCGAGATTAGAGAAAAAGCGCAATCGATATTTCCAGATTAATTTTCCTCCTATGGCTTCTTTAAATTGGCGAAGGTCGGTATGGCCGTTAAGCCAGTACAAGTCATGTGGATGGTGTGTAGAAGAATTTTCAATATAGCCTGGCATAAACTCTACATCAGAGCGTTCTAGTTTTTTTCTGATATCCTCCCTAAAATCGGATTGTCCTGTAATATATATTGTTATCCAGTTCATTTCTATTTCTTAATTATTGGCACTGCAACCAAAGACGTATTGAAAATTTTGCCTGAAACCTTTATTGCCAAATATTCTATTCGCTTACAATAGTCTTGCTTAGTCAACGTTGCATTTACCTAATTAGTTTACGCAAGATTACACGCAAGGTTTGCTTTAATTATAGATTAATCGACAAAGCAACCGAAGAATCAGATAAGATTAATATGATAGACATCCGTATCATTTCGTTGAATATCTCTCACCGTAAAACCTCCCGGCTGATTGATCTCTTCGATGAAGTCAAATACTTTGCATGATTTAGGCAAGGCCGCAAAGATCAACAAGAATGAATACGTGATGCCATCGGGTATTAACGTCCATTGTGGTGCAAGCGAAATTTTCTCAGCATGAATCAAAGAAGATTTAATGGCCAAGTCTTTATCAACGAGGAAGGTGGTCTTCCAGATTCGAATTAGCGCATCGCTATACGGATTGTCAAAATAACAATGGACATAGACATGGGAGTCATCCTGCGTAAGCGAGGCAATAAATTCCAGAGCATCCGAATCGACTTCGGGCTTAACTTTTGGGGGTAGATTCTTGGTAATTACTTTAGAGCCACTCACTGAGCAACTTTGGATTACTTGAAATGATATAAAAATATCAGTGTAGCAGTAAAGGCGGGTTTGGTGCTGTTCTTGATCTCCAACTCAATATTCAACTCGGCTTTGGCGATACCTCGAAGATTGATAATAGATTGGAGAGCTACACGAAGGCGAACTTCATTATTCACCAGCACGGGTTGATTGAACTTTAGTTTCTCAATCCCGTAGTTAATCAACATCTTAATATTATTAATCTCCGCAATTTGATCCCACAGGTGAGGTACAATGGAAAGTGCCAGATAGCCGTGGGCGATGGTACTTTTAAAAGGACTTTCGACAGCAGCTCGGGCAGGGTCAGTATGAATCCATTGATGATCCAAGGTAGCCTCTGCAAATAGGTTTATTTGCTCTTGTGTGATTTTCAAATAATCAGAAACACCTAACTCCTGGCCAACATATTTTTCAAACTCCGCAAAACTTCCAATAACTACTTTGCTCATGAGAGTGGGTTGGTTTAGAATTTTGTGCCAGCCCAAATCCGGTGCTGGCACAAAACGAAGGAATTAGTTTCTGCTTTCCTTTTTAGCTCTCTTCTCAGCACGCTTTTCTTGAGGTGTTTTCAGAGGCTTCTTCTTGTCTTCCTTCTTTTTATCCTGACCTTTAGACATAGTGATAGGGTTTATTTTTTCAATTATAGCAAAAAAAACGTTATACTGAGCATACAGGCACAAAATCCCTTAAGGAAGGCTTCACAAACCTATACTTTTCCTGACTTATGTCATAGGTATGTTTACCAAAACCAAGTATCATTGAGGTACAAATAGGTAATGAAATGAAACATTTAATTGTGTTTGTGATTTTTGGCTTGCTACTCAGTAGTTGTTCAATTAATGTACATACGAAGTACGACTCTACTATTGACTTTAAACAATACAAGACCTATTGTTGGATGGATGGCTGCGAATTTAAGTTTTCAGGCCCCACTTATCTTAATGATAGTCTGCTTGGGGAAAATCTTAAGAAGGCAATTGTTGAAGAACTCGCCTCGAAAGGACTTACGCAAGATATCGATAATCCTGATTTATTAGTGGGATTTACCATCACACTTAAAGATGAACAGGCCATTATTTATCACCGGTCTGAAGACCCACCATTTTATAAACCCTTGGATAGCGAGCGGGAGGTAATCAATTACCTCAAAGGCACGTTGATCATCGGCATGGCCGATAAAGAAGAAAGCCGCATTGTATGGGAGTCGTTTGCCATCGGCTACTTAGACCTTACTCCTGATTTTTCTGAAAAGAATGTGAGGAAGGGTATCAAGTTGGTTTTAAAGGATTATCCTCCCATGAAGGCCACGAATTAGCTCCATTAATCTTCAGCTGGTTATTCCATAAATCTTGGCAACAAATTTTCATTTTTGTTACCAAAAGGTTTTTCTAAATCCCATCCCAAATAGATTGTATCAGAGCGGGTAAAAAATTATCTTGCTGTAGTCATTTCCTACTTATGAAGAAAATCATTCTGCTTCTATTTTATAAGGAGGACATTTTGAGTCATCTCGAACACTCATATACTCCCGGCAAGTGATAATGAAGAAGTCGCAACCGGAAGTTAACCTTGCTTTTGAATCACACGATGTTCTCGGTGAAGGATCAATCTGGAATGAGGTAACTCAGGAATTGTATTGGATAGATATTGAAGGAGGAGTTCTTCACATTTTTCACCCACAAAAGAATCATCATCAATCCTTCTCACTGGGTCAACGGGTAGGAACGGTAGTTCCTTCGGATAATGGAAAAATAATCCTTGCATTACAGGATGGTTTGTATGAATTTGATCCATTTACACAACAGAAGAAACTTATTACTTCTGCTGATTATGACCCCACCTCTATGCGGTTTAATGATGGCAAGTGTGACCCGGCCGGGAGATTGTGGGTGGGCACAATGCATCTCGACATCTTGCCTAAAGTAGCGGCTTTGTATAAAGTAGAGAAGGGGGTAGTTGTTAAAATGCTAGATAAGATTACCATATCCAATGGCATATGCTGGTCGGGAGATGGTAAAACAATGTATTATATCGATACACCAACGAGTTCTGTTCAAGCCTTTGATTTTGATCTTGAAAAGGGCCTTCTTTCCAACGGTCGGGTAGTAGTTGAAACGAGGGAAGAATTTGATCCGCCTGATGGCATGACCATTGATGCTGAAGGTATGTTGTGGATTGGGCATTGGAAGGGGAGTTGTGTGGGAAGATGGAACCCACAGACCGGAAAATTAATTTCAAAAATTGAAGTCCCTGCTTATCATGTTACTTCATGTGCGTTTGGTGGAAAAGACCTGGACACATTGTATATCACCACAGCGAACATTGAAGTATCTCCAGAGCAGAAAATACAATACCCTTTGGCCGGCTGCCTTTTTCAGGTGAAACCGGGTGTAAAGGGGGTAAAGTCCTTCTTTTATAAAAACTGATATGACCACGGCATCGCTGAATGAGCTTAAAAAAGAAATAGTGACATTGGATGTGGCCAGGACTCAAGAATTATGTTTGCGTCTTGCTAAATATAAAAAAGAGAACAAAGAATTATTAAGTTACCTTTTGTTTGAAGCTCATGATGAAAATAAATATGTTGAAGGAGTGAAAGTGGAGATGGATGAATTGTTCAAGGAACTACCGGAAGGGAATACCTATTATATTAAGAAACGCTTGCGCAAAATTCTGAGGATTGTTAATCGTCACATTAAGTATTCTGGAATAAAATCAACGGAGATTGAGCTACGCGTTTATTTTTGCAAGGGATTTGGGAAGGTTCGCATTCGTTTGGATGAAGGAACAGTTCTTTATAATTTGTATCAGCAGCAAATTAAGAAGATTAAGACTGCGGTGAGTGCTTTACCCGATGACCTTCAGTTTGATTATAACAATGATATAGAGCAAATTTCACATTGATGGAGCAGCAACCTAATAATCCCCTTCATGGGAAGACCTTAGAGTCAATCCTGGTAGTGTTGGTGGAACAGTACGGATGGGTAGAATTAGGATCCCGAATTCCTGTCAATTGCTTTAATAATAATCCGAGCATCAAATCCAGTTTGACGTTTTTAAGAAAAACACCCTGGGCAAGAAAAAAAGTTGAAGACCTTTATCTTGAATCAATCTAATCGCATCTCTAAAAACCGTGTCATATTGAACCTTGTCGAAACATATTTTGTGATTAGGCTTCCTTAAATCAGTCTTCGATAAACTCAGACTGACACCCGATTTTAGTTTTTAGAGATGCTTTGGTTGAATTCTTCCTACTGAAACTTATATTATGAATCAAGAGAAACATTGGAATGGAATAGCAACACAGTATGAAGATGAGATATTTGATGTCTTTCAAAGCGATAAAAATAAAATCCTTTCCCGTTATTTCAGGAAACACGCTAATCCTGCCCATCAGGCCATCGACTTTGGTTGTGGAGTAGGGAAGGCCTTTCAATTTTTGTCGCCCTCCTTTAATAAAGTACTTGCCATTGATATCTCAGCGGAATGCCTTGCTATTGCCAAACAGAATTCTTATTCAAATATTAACTACCAACGCCTTGACCTATCTCGAAAGAACCTTAGACTGAGTAAAGTGGATTTTGCATTCTGCTGTAACGTCATCATGCTACCCGAGATTGAGAAAAATGAATGTATGTTTAAGAACATTCAACGCGCACTTAAGAAAGAAGGTCGTGCTCTTATTGTCATTCCATCCATGGAAAGCATCCTGTTTTCTTCCTGGCGGCTAATTGACTGGTACCGCAAGGAGGGAGTGAAGCCTTCGGAGATTGCTTCTGCCGAATTAAGTTACTTCAAAGGCAGCAAAGTGGACATTCTTCAGGGTCTTGTTCATATTAATGGAGTACCCACCAAGCACTATTCACATCCTGAAGTAGAGATTTTAACTAAATCAGCAGGATTGACTATTACTGCTATTGAAAGGCTGGAATATGAATGGAATACTGAATTCGCTACTCCTCCCAGATGGATGCAAGCTCCTTTTCCCTGGGACTGGATAGTAGAATGTAAGAATACGAAATAGCGTGGGCATCTCTAAAAACCTGTCATGTTGAGCTTGTTGAAACATATTTGAATGAGTATTCTAAATAGACTTCGACAGGCTCAGCTTAACAAAACATCGGGTTTTTATAGACGCCCATATTCTATTCCTACAATAATTTCAACTTCTATTGCGTCATTCAACGTGAGATCATTACCCCAGGAAATCTATGCTTAAGTCTTTTGGTAAACTACCTTCCGGCAAGCGCCTGGACAGAATAAAAAATTCTGTTAATTATAGAGAAGGAGGCTTTCAAAATCTTCAGCCCACAGAGATGTTGGCGAAAGACGCATCCTATCCGAAAATGATGGCAGAGTTCTTTTTTGGTAACGTAGTAGACGGAGTGCCAGGTTCACCATTGCCTGTTGTGAAGTCAGACTTGAAAGCATTGCCGTTGCATGATCCCGTAATCGTCTGGTTTGGCCATTCATCTTACCTCATCATCATCAACGGTAAACGGATTTTAATAGATCCTGTATTCAGCACCTATGCTTCGCCATGGCAATTTATAGGGACTAAAAACTTTACCTATAGTCATCATTATTCGATTGATGATTTTCCTGAAATAGATTTAGTTATTCTTACTCATGATCATTACGATCACTTGGATTATCATGCAATTTTAAAATTGAGATCAAAAGCTAAACAATTCTACACGGCACTGGGGGTAGGAGAGCATTTGATCTATTGGGGAATTGAAGAATCTAAAGTCCATGAGTTGGACTGGTGGGAAAGCGCAATGGTCTTTTCAGGGTTGGAGTTAACGGCTACACCGGCAAGGCATTTTGCAGGAAGAGCATTTAAGCGCAATCAAACCTTATGGACATCGTTTGCAATGAGTGTAGATGGCTATAAGATATTTATTGGCGGAGATTCAGGATATGATTCTTCATTCAGGACAATAGGTGATAAGCTTGGCCCGTTTGATTTGGCGATTCTGGAGTGTGGTCAATACAATGAGCAATGGCCATTCATTCACATGATGCCCGAACACACTGTGCAAGCTGCCATGGACCTTCGGGCCAACGTATTCTTACCAGTTCATTGGGGAAAATTTAAGCTAAGTCTACACTCTTGGAAAGATCCCATCACCCGAGCAGTTGCACAAGCAAAAGTGCTGAGTCAAAAGATCACTACCCCCATGATAGGTGAAATAGTAAAGCTCGATGCTATTTCAAATGGCAGTAATTGGTGGGAGTAATCAGATAGCCACTATATTTTTTCTTTTAGATTCTGATAAGACGCAAGTATTTTCTCTGCCAGTTTCCTTAATTCATCATAGCGATCAAAAGCATCTTTTCCAGGACGCTGATCAGCCTGATCAAGCATCTGCCTCAGGTAATTGAGTTGATCAATTAATACCGGCTTTTGATAATGTCCTTCCTTCATGATGAGTTCATCTTCCAAAAGAGAAAGTTGTTTTTCCAACGCCTTCTGAGATTCATTTGCTTTGTTTTGGTTGATCAATTGACCTAACTTTTTTCGTTGATCTTTGATCTGCTCTACCAAACGCTTGCAGCTATCTTCTAGGTCAACGATCTGTAAAACAAGTTGTTCTTGCAACTTAATATCTTCACTCTTGATTTTACCTGCAATCCGTGGGTCGGGAAGTATCTGAAAAGCTTTTGTTTGAGTTTGTCCATCTACGGTGAGCCTCACTTCATAGTTACCTGGACTTACCATCGGGCCACCTTTTATATTTTTTGCCGGATTTTTATCCCATGATCCTTCATGCAGCAGATCCCAACGGAAACGATGAGCGCCTGCCTTGTTTGCGAGGTCTGCTTTTAAATCCTTTTTTACAAATCCGGTCTCCATATTCTTCTCACCGTATTGAGTCGTGTCTTTGGGAGGTACTGCACTGGTAAATGTTCGGATCACTTTGTTCCCGGTAAGAATTTCCACTTTGATATCATTAATTGCTTTTGTTGCTAGGTAGTAGTCGATAACAACTGAGGGAGCAGGATAGTAAACCAAATCTGATTTTCCGGTTCCGGTATAGCGATAGCGGTACGTGTCAAGCGGTTTATATAAAAAGGCACCTACTTTCTTTGCTTCTGCCAATTGGTGCAAGGTAGAGATGTTATCTAATATCCAGAAGGAGCGTCCCATGGTAGAGATCATCAAATCCTTTCTGAAAATTTTGATGTCCGTCACTGGGGTGATCGGAAGATTTTGTTGAAATGATTTCCAGGTGATGCCATCGTCCATCGAAATATACATTCCATACTCCGTTCCGGCATACAGCAATCCTTCTACCGTAGGATCTTCACGCACCACACGAACAGGAAAGTCATTGGGAATACCATTTTTTCCATCGGTGAGCAACGACCAACTTTTTCCATAATCGACTGTCTTGAAGATATACGGTTTCCAATCTCCGAGTTGATAACGCAGCACAGAAAAATAGGCTTTGCCTTCCTTGTGAGGTGAGGGTTCCACACAATCCACGCGGCCACCCTGTGCCAATGTCTTCGGAGTTACGTTCTGCCATTTTTTTCCTCCATCCAATGTTACATGAACGGGCCCATCATTGGCACCCACCCAAATTAATCCTTCTTTTAGTGATGATTCTTTTACATCATAGATGGTGCTATAGTATTCCTCTCCCGTAATATCTCTGGTAATGGGTGAGCCCGAAATGACTTGCTTATCAGGTTCGTGAGCTGTCAAGTCGGGTGAAATGATTTCCCAGGTTAATCCATCATTGGTGGTTTTGTGTAAATACTGAGAGGCATGATAGACGATGTTTGAATTGTGGGGAGATACATGGATGGGAGAGACCCGTTGAAAGCGGAATTTCAATTCATCAGGATCGTGGCTGTAAATGTTTGAAGCGCCAACAATGTACATTCTTTCCTGACCTGTTCTTTTGTCGTAAACACCAAAGCGCCCCTTGCAATTGGAGTATACAATGTTGGCATCACCGGGCTTGGGAATGGCAGGGCCTGTCTCACATCCGCCTACGGCCATCCAAAAACTTGAAGGCCCACCTGGTGCATCATAAGGTGGTAGCCCTGGGACAGCAATCGTAGTGTTATCTTGCTGACCGGCATAAAGCCAATAAGGATATTGATCATCTGCCTCTATTTGATAAAGTTCTGCCGTAGGCTGATTATTTTGAGATGACCAGGTCTTTCCACCATTAATGGAAACATTGGCGCCTCCATCGTTGGATTGAATCATCATGGAAGTGTCTTTCTTATTGATCCACAAGTCATGATTATCACCATGGGGTGGAGTAAGCTTTTGCCAGGTCTTACCACCATCGTTGGACTTAAAAAAATCGGTTGACATGACAAAGACAACATCCGCATTGAGCGGATTCGCTTCTACATTGCAGTAGTAAAACGGTCGATCAATCAATTCCTTTTTATCTACAACGAGTTTGAAAGATTCACCCTGATCATCCGATCGATATAGTCCTCCATCTCCTTTGGGCGCCTCTACCAACGCATACAACCGATTAGGGTCAGCAGGAGATACAGCCAGATCAATTTTTCCGATAAGCCCTTGTGGCAAGCCCTGATTTAACTTTTTCCATGTGGTACCTCCATCGATCGATTTATAAATTCCACCCGCTTGCTTGCCACCGGAAATGATTGTCCATGGCCTTCTTTCGACACGCCACATCGTGGCGTAAATAATCTCAGGGTTGTTAGGAGCGAACTCCAAATCAGCGGCACCAATCGTATCGGCCAGGTAAAGGACCTGTTCCCAACTCTTACCTCCATTTCTTGTTCTGTAAATTCCACGTTCTTTATTAGGTTGAAAAGGTTGACCGATCGCGGCTACCAAAACAGTATCAGCATGCCGGGGATGAATCTCTACCGCTCCAATCTGCCCCACTTTTTCTAAGCCCATGCTCTTCCAGGTCTTTCCGGCATCCATGGATTTATACACTCCTTTACCGACAATGACATTAGAGCGGATGCCATCGGATCCTGTGCCGACATAAACGATTTTAGGGTTAGACTGAACTACCTGTATTGCGCCAATGGATGGAGTTTGGAAAAAGCCATCCGATACATTCTTCCACGTCACACCATAATCTTCTGTTTTCCACAGACCACCGCCTGTGCTGCCCATATAATACGTAGAAGGCTGACGGGTGATTCCCGCCACAGCAGTTACTCTGCCACCACGGGTGGGGCCAACGTTTCTATAGGTGAGTGACTTAAAATAACTTGAATCGGAAAGGGGAGAGGGTTGGCTTACCGGAACTTGTTTTCCCTTCTTCTGTGCGATGCTTTCCGTATTAAGAAATGCAACTAAGATAGTTAGTATAGAGAGGCTTCTCATGTTATTTATTATTAGGATTAGGAATGTAAAGATTTCGAATCAGAAGAGAAGTTCTATTACCGCTTGTAAATTTTTACCACCATGAATTTAGATACTAAGAAAGGACATTATCTATTTCCAGGGGCATTATAACTAATTTGATTTATTAGTGTTTCTGAAGTAGAATTGTGGCCGATTAGATCGATTTAAATTAACAAATAAGCAATACAAAAATGGAAAAGCACGCATCCGCTAGCGCCACCATGAATGGTGAAGCTAAATGTCCGTTTCACGGGGGTGAATTGAAACAAAGCGCAGGCACCGGCCCGCGCAATTACGATTGGTGGCCCAACCAATTGAAACTGAACATTCTTCGGCAACACTCGTCTCTTTCGAACCCGATGGATAAGTCGTTTGACTATGCCAAGGAGTTTAAAAAAATTGATTTGAAAGCAGTGAAGAAAGAAATCTTCACGTTGATGACTACCTCACAAGCCTGGTGGCCGGCTGATTATGGCCACTACGGCCCGTTCTTCATCCGTATGGCGTGGCACTCAGCGGGTACCTATCGCATCTCAGACGGACGTGGTGGGGCAGGAGCAGGCACACAACGTTTTGCACCCCTTAACAGTTGGCCAGACAACGCCAACCTGGACAAAGCTCGTTTGCTGTTGTGGCCTATCAAGAAGAAGTACGGAAAGAAAATTTCCTGGGCTGATTTAATGATCCTTGCTGGTAACTGCGCGCTGGAATCTGCAGGTTTCAAAACATTTGGTTTTGCAGGTGGTCGTGAAGATGTGTGGGAACCACAAGAAGATATTTACTGGGGTCCTGAGGCAGAATGGCTTGGTGACAAGCGCTACAGCGGTGATCGCGATTTGGAAAATCCGCTTGGAGCGGTACAAATGGGTTTGATCTACGTGAACCCGGAAGGCCCTAACGGTAAGCCTGATCCACTGGCGTCCGC
>JANNRV010000138.1:0-4477 GCA_031401775.1 Bacteroidia bacterium
ATCCCGGAAAAACCAAAAGAACTTCCATCGGAAGATACTCCAGCGGGTTGCTGGCTGCGAGGAATTCTGGCTGGTAAACAAGGAGGCCTGGCAATAGCTGCACAATGGTTTGAAAAAGCACTCGACAAGGATCCGTATTTAACTTCCGCGATGACTTCGCTGGCGCAAATAAAAATCGATGGAGCAAAATATGCGGAAGCAAAAGTGCTTCTTGAAAAGAGTACGAAATTTAATCCGGATGATGCGTGGGCGTTGTATTATTTAGCCTTATGCAATTGGAAATTAGGATTGACTGAAGATGCTTTGGAAGTGGCCTACAATGCAGGGCGACATTCTGAATCAGCCGGCCCCGGATATGGGTTGGCCGGAGCTATTTTGGTGGAACAAGGAAAATATTTACCTGCTATCGATGTATTGCAGAAAGCGCTCCGCTATGATGCTCAGGATCTGGCAAGTATCAATCTGATCGCATTTAGTCATTGGAAATTAGGTAACAAAGCGGAAGCACAGCGTCAATTAGATGTTGTACAATCTGTTGATCCATTGGATATCCCGAGCGGAATTTTGCGGGCCATGACCGATGTTGAGGATAAAGAATTTTTCAGCCGGATTGCAGGCAGGCAGGAAGAGGTACTTGATGGTATGGAATTCTTTTTACGTGCCGGGCTAAAAAAAGAAGCTGTTTTTGTACTTGAGCATTATTACTTACAATCCGAAATCAAAGAACCAACACCCCTGGTATTTTATTATCATGGATTACTGGCAAACGACAAAAACAGTTTACAAAAGGCAGCCGAGATGAATCCAGACTATGTATTTCCAAACCTACCCTCGAGTTTCAGTATGCTAGAGGAGGTAATCAAACAACAACCCGGAGACTGGAAAGCAAAATACTATTTAGGAAATATTTTATTCGAACACTCCAGAAAGAATGAAGCGGTGAAAGTATGGCAAGAAGCATTGCTTATCAATGATACGTATAGTGTCGTGCACCGCAATCTTGGTATTGTGGCATGGAAGGTGGATCACGATATGGTGCGTGCCATCACACACTATGAGAAAGCAATTGAACTGAATCCAGCTGATTATCCGCTCTATCAGGATTTGGCTGCTTTATATATTGATGAAAAAGTTGCCCAGTATTCTAAAGCAGCTACCCTGCTGGAGAACGTACGACTCAAGGTTCCTGACAATCAATTTCTGAATGCCTTGCTATGTCGCGCGTATTTGGCCATGGGCGAACATAAAAAAATATTGGATATGGTTGCCCAAAATTCCTTTGCTCAATTTGAAGGTATCACGGGCATCTATCATTGCTATACCGTGGCATGTCTCGGTTTAGGTGAAGAACTCTTTAAGAAAGGAGATTATGCAAAGGCATTGCAAAAATTTCAAGAGTCCTTCAATTATCCCGAAAGTCTCGGCCCCGGACCGATGGAGAACCCGCCTACTGCAGAGAGTCAATATTGGGTTGGTCTGACACTGGAGAAACTTGGAAAGAAAGCTGATGCAGTCAGCGCATTCAAATCATCCGTGGAAGAAGGAAAAAAAGGTGATGAACGAAACAAAAAATTCGCTCAGGAAGCTTCGGCAAAACTCAAGAAACTATAAATCGAGTCATTCAAATTTTATAGACCTAAACTGATCGAGTTGATGAAATGAGCTCTTAATGGTGGGTGTCCACGACCACTTGATAGCGCTGCCACTGTCGTAATCCAATCTGCAGAAATTCGCATTCCAGGAAGTTCCGCTGGCAGGAGGCTCATTGGACACTAGCCCGAGCGATGCATAAGGAATAAATAATTCAGCCTTCCATGATCGAATAGGAGCATTCAATTTTCTCATCCCGCCCACGACCTCTACCTTCATTTTGATGCCACTTTCGTTTTTACCTGTATGGTGCCAGGGAGCCCAGCTATTTCGCTGCCCGTTAATGTTCGATATCATTAAAATGAGTTGCTTCCCCAACTGATTTACTTCGTATTCGAAATACACTGGTAGCTGTGGTCTTGGATGAAAGAAAATCTCAAAAACATCGCCATTATATATATTGCCAAAATCTTGATATTCATTTGTCGTTATCCGATCATCTTGTCCGGAGAAAAGCACATATATGCCTGCTGTTGAATATAGAATTTTGAATTTACTATCATAGTTCTTGCCACCCTTGTCCAGCTTTATAAGGCTTGTATACTCTGTTTTCTTCCATTCGTGATTGTCACCTGTTCCGTTTATATCAAAGTCCCGGCACTTTCGCACCAACAAGTCATCACCCGTCTTTCTTTCAACTTCCCTTGCACCGTAATCATCTGATGCTGGCTGAGACCATGCTATCATCGTTAGAAACATCACAGCCGCTATGCCTGTAATAATTGTTGCCGCAATAAATGCTTTCATACTTACTCACCGTGTTTAAGAGAGGATCAATTTAGACAATTTCCCCAATTCCTGTTGATGTACATGCCATGGGACAATTTCACATTTCATCCCTCTGCTCTTTAGTTGGTTTCGCTATGATTTTAAGACTCATTGGACAGAATAAGTAAAGGCAGTATCTTACAATCCAATAAGGAAATCTATGGCAACAAGAAATAAAAGGGAGTTATCAGCCAAACATCAGGATGAATTACTCGAAACATTAAAAGCCCGTTTTGAGAAAAACAGGAATCGACACAAGGGTATTGAATGGGCCAGGGTAGAAGCAAAGCTTAAAGCAAGAGCTGAAAAGCTCTGGTCACTCGATGAAATGGAAAAAACAGGAGGCGAACCTGATGTTATTAGTTATGATAAAAAGACCGGTGAATACATTTTTTTTGATTGTGGGGCAGAGAGCCCGGCTGGCCGTAGAAGTATTTGTTATGACCACCAGGCACTGGAGTCACGGAAAGAAAACAAACCGAAAAATAACGCCTTGGATATGGCCGCTGCCATGGGCATTGAACTTCTATCTGAGGAAGAATATCGAGACCTCCAAAAACTTGGAAAGTTCGATATGAAAACATCAAGTTGGATAAAGACACCTGATAATATCAGAAAACTCGGAGGCGCCCTCTTTTGCGATTGTCGCTACGAGACCGTATTTGTCTATCACAATGGTGCAGAATCTTATTATGCTGCCAGAGGATTCCGCGGCCTGCTAAGGATATAACAATCGCCCTTTAGCTAAATCTGTATCAGGAAGCATAACTTAACAATGACATGATGAAAATAACTCAATTGGTTTTTCTTTTCGCGCTCTGCAGTTTCATCAGCTCTTGCAATCAAAACTCAACATCATCAAAAGACAAAGCGTTCATTACGTCTGACACGACAGCTATAAACGTTGTAAAGGTATCACCTGATAAGTACAAGATTCTGTTAGAAAATGAATATGTTAGAGTTGTAGAATATTCTATCAAACCTGGGGAAAAAGATAATCCACAGACACATCCCAGAAAAACATCTTATATCCTATCAGGAGGTACCCTCAGGGTTTATCCGGAACATGAAAAGCCTTTTGATTATGAAGAAGTAGCAGGAGTGACGGAATGGTCCGACAAGACAGACAAGCATTATGTTGAAAATATTGGAACGACAACGATTACAATACTTCTCACGGAGATAAAATAGAATAATATGAAACATGCTTCAAAATCAATCAGGGCTTTTATTGGAGCCAAAGATTTCGAAGAATCCAGGTCTTTTTATAAGGAATTAGGATTTGAAGAATCTATGATCTCAAAAGACCTGTCCTACTTCAAGGTTTCAGATCAGCTGGGATTTTATCTGCAAGATGCTTACGTCAAAGATTGGGTGGATAATACAATGTTATTTCTTGAAGTTGACAATGTTGATCACTATTGGACTGAGCTGCAAAATCTGGGATTGCATCATAAATATATAAACGTGAAGTTGACCCCTATTCGGAAAGAGAATTGGGGCAAAGAATGTTTTATGCATGACCCCTCCGGTATACTCTGGCATTTTGGAGAATTCAATTAACAAGACCCAATAATTCTAAAGCCCATATTATGCTCAACCTAGCCGTCATTCTGGAAGATAGTGCCAAACGCTATCCGGCAAAAGCCGCCTTTACCTTTATGGATACCACGGTATCTTATGCACAAGTCAATGGAGCGGCCAATCAGGTAGCAAATGGACTTAAAGCAAAAGGCATTAAGCCCGGTGATAAAGTTGCCTTAAGTTGTCTTAACCTCCCCTATTTTCCTATCATTTATTTTGGCATTCTTAAGCTGGGTGCTGTCGTTGTGCCGTTAAGTGTCTTACTAAAAAAAGATGAAATTGAATATCACTTGAAGGACAGCGAGGCGAAAGCGTATTTCTGTTTTAGCGGCACACCCGATCTGCCCATGGGTGAAATGGGGCACGCAGGGTTCAAAGCGGTAACGAAGTGTGAACATTTCTTTATGATTATGCCGAAGGCAGAAATGCCCTCTTCAATTGAAGGTATGTTAACACTTGGCGACCTGATGAAAGG
>JANNRV010000139.1:0-3221 GCA_031401775.1 Bacteroidia bacterium
ATTGGCATGGCGCGTCTTTTTCCGGAGAGAAATTTTATAGGAGTTGATATCAAAGGAGATCGCATCTGGAAGGGGAGTAGCATAGCAGCCGAAGAGAAGCTGAACAATGTAGCTTTCTTGAGGACGCATATACTTGTTATCGAGAATTTTTTTGACCCTAAAGAGGTGGGTGAGCTTTGGATTACCTTTCCGGACCCCCGCCCTCGAAAGCGGGACGTCAAGCGAAGATTGACCAGCCCTCGTTTTCTGGAAATGTACAAGAGACTACTCAAGCCCGAAGGGCATCTGCGATTCAAAACCGATAACACCGAATTATTCAATTATTCACTCGAAGAACTAAGTCACCGTGACGATTTAAAGGATTTCAAGCTGACACATGATCTTTATGAATCGGATCTGAGGTCCGAGTGCTTTGATATTAAGACTCGATATGAAGAGATTTTTGCCAGTAAAGGTGAGAAGATCAAATACCTTAGATTCCGGTTCAAAGAACAGGAGCGCCTTTGAAATTCTTCAGTTAACATTTTGATAATACTACCGCGAAAGATAGACTGAGGTAATAGACGTACCTTTGACATGTATAAGCTTCTGAGTAAAAACCCCTCGAATGGGTAAATCAAGAAAGAGAGAAGTAGAAATCGTAATCATCTCAGACGTCCATTTAGGCACTTACGGTTGCCATGCCGAAGAATTACTTCGCTATCTAAAGACCATCAAGCCCAAACGAATTATTCTCAATGGTGATATCATTGACATGTGGCAGTTCAGCAAAAGATACTGGCCAAAGTCGCACATGCAGATTGTCAAACACATCACCAGCCTCCTGGCGAAAGGAATCAAGATTACCTATCTCACTGGAAATCATGACGAGATGCTCCGCAAATTTGCCGGATTCCGTTTAGGTAATTTTCAAATTGCCAACAAGAAAATAATTAGCCTCAATGGAAAGGTGGCTTGGATTTTTCATGGTGATGTATTTGATGTGACCATGAAGTATTCTAAGTGGCTGGCCAAATTGGGCGCAGTCGGATACGATACTCTTATCTTAATCAATACGTTTGTAAATTTTGTCTTGAAGCTATTTGGAAGAGGAAAGATATCCTTGTCGAAAAAAGTAAAGGATAGCGTAAAGCAGGCAGTGACGTTCATCAATAATTTTGAGAAAACAGCTGCGGATATTGCCATTTCCAATGGTTACGACTATGTGATTTGCGGTCATATCCATCATCCTGAAATGAGGAAGATCACCACCGAGAAAGGAGAGGTCCTCTACTTGAATTCAGGAGACTGGGTAGAGAGCCTGACTGCGTTGGAATATCAAAACGGAGCCTGGAGTATTTACCGTTATGCTGAAGATAAGATAGCTCCAGCACTAAAAATTCCCAAACGATTCAAGAATGATTTGGATAATGACGAGATATTTAAAGACCTTGTCAATGAATTCTTGAATATTAAAAAATGAAAATTCTATATGCAATACAGGGAACCGGCAATGGTCACCTCAGCCGTGCCGTTGATATTATCCCGGAACTAAAAAAGTTTGGCGATCTTGATTTATTTGTAAGCGGAGCACAAGCAGACATTGCATTGCCATACCCTGTAAAATACAAATCAAAAGGATTGAGCTTTTTTTTTGGAAAAAGCGGAGGGATCAACTTTCTTAAAACTTTTCAAAAGAATAGCTCCAAGGATGTCATTAGAGAGATAAATAATTTCCCAGTCGAAAAATATGACCTTGTTGTAAATGATTTTGAGCCGATTTCGGCCTGGGCTTGCAAAAAAAAGCAGATCAAGTGCATTTCATTAAGTCATCAATCAGCTTTACTTTCAAAAAAATCACCTCGCCCTAAATTCGTTGATCCGTTTGGTGAATGGCTTTTGAAAAATTATGCACCCGTTAAAAAGTACATAGGCTTCCATTTTGAAGAATATGATAAAAATATTTTTACTCCTGTCATCCGTTCCGCCATACGCGAAGCCAAAATAGAAGACCGGGGGCATTATACGGTATACTTGCCAGCTTATGATGATAAAAAACTGGTGGAGCTCTTGCTTAAATTATCAACTAAACTTCGCTGGCACATATTTTCAAAGCATACCAAAAGCCCGTACCACGTTGGACGGATTTCCGTCTACCCGGTGAGTGGGCAGGACTTTGTAGCCAGTGTTGTTTCCGGAACGGGTGTACTCTGTGGTGCAGGGTTCGAAACTCCGGCAGAGGTGTTGCACCTTAATAAGAAGTTGTTGGTCGTTCCAATGAAAAGTCAATATGAACAGCATTGCAATGCTGCAGCTTTAAAAAAATTGGGAGTGCCTGTACTCAAGAAAGTTAAGAAGAAGAGTTTGCAGAAGATTGATAAGTGGCTTGAGAGTAAAAAGCGACTTGATATTAGTTTCCCTGATATCGCAGCGAAAGCAGTTGAAAAATTATTTGAAAAGTATGAACTTTAGATTGTTGATCCTGCTATTCAATTACTTCCAGGCGCTCAAGTATCTCCGATAATTGTGTGTACTCTTTTAGGCCAGGCTTGACTTCTTCAGAACCTGTTAAAGCGATTCCCTCAATAGGCAATTCAAGTAATTCATCAATCGAATAATTAAAATCAGTAAACGAGAGCAGAACTGAAAACTCCTTCATTTCATTCCATGGGAAAGTGGTAGTAGCAGAGGATTCTGATCTTATCAAGACCAAGTAAGCAATTCTGGATTTATTGTTTAGTAGTTCATTCCTGTAACGATTCCATTCCTCTAGGGCTAGTTTGATAATAAGTGGCTTAGTTGAGGTGCCGACAAATTGAAGTTGTCGCACACTTATTTCAATAAAATCAGCGTTATAAGAACTGATGACTTCATCCATATTATCGATAGTTTCAGTTGGCCACTCTACCACAAATGATGGCCCCGATACCCAATCGGTTATCTCTTTGTATTTTTTGGCATCAATGCCATGAGCCGAACCTATCGGAAAACCAAGAAGATCAACTCCCATGCCTGCACAATACCGGGCATCGCTAAGGTTGGTGATCCTGCCGACTTTTACTTTTGTTTTAAGGGCCATGGGCGCGAATATCAAAAAGAAAAAATAACTTTGAAACTTTAATAGTGGAGGAATGAGACATTGGTTGATTTGTTTAATTATTTTTTGTCAGACAATGTCTTGCTCAACCGATGAAGCTGTGCCTAATGCCACGGTAAAGGACTATTTTCCGCTCAAGATGGGG
>JANNRV010000140.1:0-37352 GCA_031401775.1 Bacteroidia bacterium
CCAAATTGGTATTGCTCATGTTAATTTTCAATTGAGAGGAGAGGAGTCAGATCAGGATGAGGCTTTTGTTGTTGGATTGGCCACTGCATATAAAGTACCTGTTTTTGTAAAGCGTTTTGAGACCAAGAATTATGCCACGGCTACCGGAGTCAGTATTCAGATGGCAGCCCGTGAACTGCGCTATGACTGGTTTTATGATTTACTTAACTCTGAGAAGTATGATTGCCTCGCTACAGCACATCATTTGAATGATAATCTTGAAACTGTGCTTATTAATTTCACGAGGGGTACAGGTCTAACAGGATTAAAGGGAATACAAACTGCAAATGAAAAGATTATTCGACCTCTTTTAGATTTTAACCGAATTCAGATTGAAGATTTTGCCAGGTCGAACCAACTCTCGTGGAGAGAAGATTCGAGCAATTCAAGTGATGACTATGGGCGCAATTTTATTCGCCATCAGGTAGTTCCAAAATTAAAAGAACTCAATCCCTCATTAGAGGAAACCTTTGCCCGAAACATTGAGCGTTGGTCTGCGGCAAAGGAGTTAATGGATTTGGGTATCCATCAAATCAAACAGCAATTCCGCTCCGATAGCAAGGGGCAGGTCAAAATTCTTAAATCCTTATTTGAAAAATTCAGGCAGCCGGCAATTTTGTGGGAGTTGATTAAAGAATTTGGTTTTAAGTTTGACGAGTGTGAGAAGATAGTTGAAGCAAGCAAGGGGCATTCGGGCAAGAGATTTCTCTCGTCTGAATACCAATTGGTAGTAGATCGTGAAGCCTTGCTTATAACTGCCCATCCTGTTCAGTGGAATGAAATTCAAATTGAAGAGGATCAAGAGCAGGCGCTTTTTGGTTCCTGGGAACTCACGTTGTCAACGGAGGCGAAATGGGAGATTCAACACGATCCGTGTGTTGTATTAATTGATAAAGATAAGCTTGCTTATCCTTTAGTCTGGAGGCTTTGGAGAGAAGGTGATTTTTTTTATCCTTTGGGTATGGATCATAAGAAAAAAGTAAGTGATTTTCTTATCGACTCAAAAATTGCCGTAAGTGATAAAGACCATGTTACTGTAATAGAGTCAGCTGGCCGGATTATTTGGGTGGCAGGATACCGGATTGATAACCGTTTTAAAATTACGGAGAAGACGAAGTCGGCCTTGTTCTTACGCTTAAAACCTTTTTTTGTGTGACAATGGATTTAATAATATTAAATCTAGCAGGTAATTTTAAGGATAAGGATAAAAAACGTAAATTATTTTTCTTTCATGGATACGTTAATAACTTGCATCGCTGATTTATAGGCTCAGCATCTATTCGAACCTAAATTATCCCTAATTATATGAAAATCACTGTAGTAGGAGCCGGCAATGTGGGCGCCACGTGTGCAGATGTGCTGGCGTACAAAGAAATTGCAAACGAAATTGTACTAGTCGATATCCGCGAGGGTTTTGCAGAAGGTAAGTCCCTTGATCTTTGGCAAAAAGCACCGATTGACTTATATGATAGTCGCATAATAGGTTCCACAAATGATTATTCAAAAACGGCCGGTTCGGAAGTTGTAGTGATTACCTCCGGTTTGCCGCGTAAGCCGGGAATGACACGTGATGATTTGATCGGCACCAATGCGGGGATTGTAAAATCTGTTACTGAAAATATTGTCAAGCATTCTCCGAACGCCATCATCATTGTTGTTTCCAATCCACTTGATGTAATGACGTACCAGGCTCACTTGTCTTCCAACCTTCCACGGACTCGCGTGATCGGTATGGCCGGTATTTTAGATACAGCTCGCTATCGCGCCTTTCTGGCAGAAGCATTGAATGTTTCGCCTAAAGACATTCAAGCCGTTCTCTTGGGCGGTCATGGAGACACGATGGTACCACTTCCTCGTTATACTACCGTTTCTGGGATTCCGGTTACCGAATTGATTGACAAGGATAAGTTGAATGCCATTATTGAAAGAACAAAAGTGGGAGGAGGTGAATTGGTAAAGTTGATGGGTACATCCGCCTGGTATGCTCCGGGCTCTGCTGCTGCTCAAATGGTAGAAGCTATCGTTAAAGATCAGCGCAGAATTTTACCCGTCTGTATGCAATTGAGTGGTGAATACGGAATCAAAGACTGTTACCTCGGTGTTCCTGTTATCCTTGGAAAAAATGGAGTGGAGAAAGTAATCGAACTAGATCTTAACTCATCTGAAAAGGCACTGTTGGAAACAAGCCGCATGCATGTGAAAGAGGTGATGGCTGTTTTGGATAATCTCGGAAAGTAATTCTGTTGTTAATAACTGAACTTACACAGAGATTAGGCGTCATGAAACCTTAAAAGTGTCGGACGCCTGATTTTTTTATTTAGTGCCCTTATAAATTAATTCACCTTTCATAAGGCCATATTTCTTTACCAACTGTTCCGAAAGAGTAGTGACAAAAGGATCAGCCACCGCCTTTAATCCACTCCTCTCAATTCGGTGTATATAGTCCTTACCAAATTTCCGCACATGGTCATCCTGACCAAATATTTTTTCTCGCTCATGTTTGTCTATTATCGAATTGTCTTCGAAGGTGACATCAGGAACAGGCGAAAAGAAGGGAACCTGAAGGATGGCCCAGCCACCAGGTTTTAACACGCGTTTTATTTCGCTCATAGCTTTGATATCATCGGCAACATGCTCCAGTACATGATTACAAAGCACCACATCAAAATGATTTTCTTCAAAGGGAATCTGATGAATGTCCATCTTCACTTTGGCTAATGGAGATTCAATATCTGCTGTAATATATTTTTCACCGTGTTGTTTTTCGAAGCGATCCATGAAGCAGGGTTCAGGAGCGATGTGAAGTATATTTAGTTTAGTCGAAAAAAAATTAGTCCTTTCTTTTAAGTAAACCCAAATCAGCCGGTGCCGCTCTAAGGAAAGGCAAGAAGGGCATAGCGCATTTTGACGAGAGTTAATACGGCCATAAGGAAGGAATATTCTATACTGGTGCAAACAGATGGGACACTCCACCGTATTACCTCGGTAGAAGAGGCCTACCACTTTTAGCCCAACTCCGCTGAAAAGTTGGAGGTATTTGCGAGGCACAAAGCGAATCAGGAATGAAATGATTTTCTTCATAAGTCCGCAAAGATAGCTACCAGCGTGCAGTTAGTGATACTCTGAGAACCATAATCCTGACTAATGGATCACGCTTTTACCATAGCCAATAAAAAAATTAATACCTTAAAACTATTTAGTCTGATCTTCCATCTTTATACCGACTGCGTTTGCTAGCGAAATAAAGTCAAAATTGAACCTAACTGTGGCTGAAATTCTACCGGACATCACCATGATGCATTCAGAATCCCTTGTCGCCAGGGCCCGCGAAGGGGATAGTAGCGCTCAGGGGAAGCTGGTTCAGCTCTGGTACAAAAGGATTTATAACTTCAGCTATAAGTACTTTTTCGATCATGATCTGGCCATGGAAGCGGCTCAAAAGACGTTCATTTCCATGCATCAAAGTATTACCGGTCTGCAGGAAGTAGCAAGATTTAAGCCCTGGCTGTATACCATTGCAGTTAATTTTTGCAGGGAAGAGTTGAGAAGAAAGAAGTCCAGCAGGGCGGTATCGTTGGAGGATTTGAAGCCCAGTGAAGGGGATGTGTTTCAATCCTGGGAAACGTCTGAAGGAAGAAGAGAAAATCCCGAGCGGCAGTTGCGACAGAGTGAGCTTTCTGACTTACTTCAAAATTGCCTTATGGAATTGAGTGAAGAACAGCGTGTGGTGGTGATTATGAAGGAGTATGAAGGACTTAAGTTCAGGGAGATTGCAGAAACCCTTAATGTCTCTGAGAATACGATCAAGTCTCGAATGTATTATGGATTGGATGGATTAAAGAAAATTTTAGAACGAAAGAAAATAACAAAAGAATCAATTGGCTATGAGCACTAAACCGGATGAAAGCAAATTAATTTCTTACCTATATGGTGAATTGGAGGAGCAGGAAACGTTAGAAGTTCAGCACTACCTTCAACAACACCCAGAGGAACTTGAACAACTTCGTCAATTAGAGGAAGTTTTAAAAACAATGGGCACGCTGAAAGATAAAGAAGTGATAGCCCCCTCGATTGCACCTCCTTACAAGGCAAGTCAAATTTCTTCTGGTAAATCATTTTTGGGTTCGAATCATGTGAAGACCGTTTTGAGTATTGCGGCCTCGTTTCTGTTGATTATGCTCGTGGGCAAATTTTTAGGTTCGGAAATTAATTACGCTGCCGGAGAGCTGAGAATCAGCTTCGGCAATACAAGGCCTGTGCCGATAGAGTCAGCTACTCAACAAACTTCTCTCTCACCGGATGATGTTCAGCACATGATTAATTCAGCGATGATGAAGAACAATCAAACAATACAAACCTCATGGGCTGAGCATCAGAAAGAGTTAGACAGGTCGATAACCGGCAATTTAGTTTCGAATACAAAAAGAATAGACGGCCTTATGAAGGCCACAGCTCTGGCTTCAGAAGATCAGGTGCGCACCTTTGTGTCCGGGCTACAGAACGACAACCTTCGTTTGATGAAGGATTACTTAAAGCTTTCTTCGACAGAACAACAGAAATACGTTGAGAGTTTGCTAGTCGATTTTTCAAAGTACCTGCAAGAACAGCGTAATCAGGACTTAGCTTTATTTCAGACCCGCATGAGCAGTATCGAAAAAAACACAAACCAGTTTAAGGAAGAAACGGAACAAATCCTGACGAGCATCATCACGAATAAAGGCGTCAGTAAAAAAACCAACAGTTATTAACAGCTTAAGAAAATGAAAAAGATAAAAAGAATTTTGATAGTAGGAATTGGCGTGTTGTTCAGTGCGGTTGCTATTTCCCAGCCAAAGATTGATGAGCAAAGGATGAACCGTGATATTGAAGTGGCAGAAAATGTGCTGAGTACGCTATTTAAGCAACAGTTTGAGAGGAATAACTTTTTTCCGTTGAGATTAAATGGAACTTATGTGGAAGGATATGGTGTAACGTTTAGATTACCGGGCGGATTTAATGACCCTATGCGACTTTTCATGATGGCTCCTGAGCCGCCCGATGCACCTTATCCTTCAGAATTTGAATGGAATGATGGTGCCAACTCTTTTTCTTACTCATTCCATCAGGAAGAAGAAGATTGTGAAGACTGTGAGAAAATTAAGATAAGGGAGAAATCTAAGATACGTGAGAAATCCGGAGCGCCTCGACCGGCACATTCTGTAAAAGATCAGAACGACAGCGAGCAAGATTCCTTCAATGATAAGTTTATTGAAGCATCAAAAAACTTTCTGGCAGATTATGGTGATTTGCTGAGTCAATTGAAGCCGGAAGAAAAGATCGTGATCACGAATCGGGATGAAGGTCACGACTCCTGGTTTCAGGCATTCAACTCAACCCGACAAACTTCTATTTCCATAGAGGCGGTAAAAGGAGATCTTAGTCAGGAGAAGCAGGGTAAAATCAGCCGCGAGCAATTGCTGGCAAAGATTAAAGTTGCAAAGAATGAAGTGAGCGATAAACTTGATCCTGATCTGGAACTCCTGTCAAGTATATTCGAAAGACTTTATCAACCCGATTTGGCGAAGACCTTTTTTTCTGAGGGTGGTATTCGATACGAGAGACTGAAAGATTTCGGAGTTACTTATTACATGAAGGCATATTCGAGCCGCCAAGATGATTCTGAGTTATATTCTATTCCGGCATTATCTCTTAAAGACTTGGATCAGGAAGCAAGAGATAAGAAAGTAAAAGAATTGTATCCGGCCTTTGAGAAGGAATTGAAAGAGAATATGTTGGATTATGGAAGAACCTTAAAAAGTTTGAAAGATGATGAAAGCTTTGGCTTTAATGTAAAAATTACCCGCTGCAGAGGTTGTGAGATTCCATCTACGCTGGAACTCACCATTAGGAATTCTGCGTTAAAGGACTTTAGCAGCGGAAAGATTTCCAAAGAATCTGCCTTGTCTAAAATTTTAGTAAAAAAAGGAACTAATCAATAACTGATGTTACCGTAAACAATCAAGGTCATTTCTAGCGTGAGCGAGAAATCTACCGCCTTAAAGTAGATTTCTCAGTCATGCTTCCTTCGAAATGACGTACTTATTTTATTATTTTGTGTAACATCACGAGTTAAGACTCCTCTTTTTATTTTATACCCGTGTAGTTGTAAGGTGTTATTTCTTTCAACTTTTTCTTAAGCTCCGGTTTGATTTCGAGGCTTTCAATAAACCATTGAATGTCTTTGTGATTTATTTTTTCATTTTTTCGCGTCAATGACTTTAATGCTTCATAAGGATTAGGATATCCTTCTTTTCTTAGGATCGTCTGGATTGCTTCGGCAACGACTGCCCAATTGTCTTCAAGATCTTTGTCAATCGCTTCTTTGTTGAGCTCCAGTTTATCAACACCTTTACTGAGGGATTGAAAAGCGAGATACGTATGCGCTAAAGGGACACCAATGTTTCTCAATACCGTGGAGTCGGTAAGGTCTCGTTGCAGTCTGGAGATAGGAAGTTTAGCGGATAGATGTTCAAACAATGCATTGGCAATTCCTAAATTACCCTCTGCATTTTCAAAGTCGATAGGATTAACTTTATGTGGCATGGCTGAGGAACCAACTTCTCCTTCTTTGATCTTTTGTTTGAAATAATTCATCGATACATATTGCCAGACATCACGGCTAAAATCGATTAAGATGGTATTGATCCTTTTGAGGTTGTCAAACTGTGCAGCAAGATTATCATAGTGCTCGATTTGAGTGGTGGGGTGACTTCGACTTAGGCCGAGATACTTTGATACAAAATTATTACAAAAGCCAATCCAATCAATGTCCGGATAAGCAACATGATGTGCATTGAAGTTGCCAGTTGCTCCTCCAAATTTTGCTGAGTGAGGAATTGTTTTAAAAAGTTCCAACTGCTTTTTCAAACGCTCAGTAAATACTTGAATTTCTTTTCCCAGTCGGGTAGGAGAGGCAGGCTGCCCATGTGTTCGTGCCAGCATTGCTACACTGCTCCATTCTTTTGCCCGTGTTTCCAGTTTTTCGATTAATGAATTAAGAAATGATAAAAACTCATTGTCCAAAAATTCTTTAAGCAATAGTGGCGTTGCTGTGTTGTTAATATCCTGAGAGGTTAATCCAAAGTGGATGAATTCTTTGTAAGAGGAAAGTCCAAGAAGATCAAATTCTTTTTTAAGATAATATTCAATGGCCTTTACATCGTGGTTTGTCGTTTTCTCAATTGCTTTAATATCCGTAGCCGCCTTTTCGTTGAAATTCTGATAAAGCAGGCGGAGGGAGGCCAGCTTTTCTTTTGGAAAGGATGAAAGCTCAGGAAGTGGAATTTTGCAAAGGGCAATGAAATATTCAACTTCTATCCTTATCCTATAATGCATTAAGCCATATTCGGAAAAGTAAGGCGCAAGCGGTTGTGTGGTTGTAAAATATCTCCCATCGATTGGGGAAATGGCAGTTAAAGAATTGAGTTGCACACCTTCATGATTTAGATGCTAAAATAATCAAATAAACCATCTTGTTTAATGACCGTTAACACGACATTAAGTTTTTGGTATTGATTCCTTTGCTATTTTTGGCGTTTTTATGACAAGTATGTTCAAACGGAGTTTGATTTTTGTTGGTCTTCTAGGGCTATCTGTGAGCATGTCAGCACAGAACAAGCCGGATACAGGATTGTCCATCAAGAAGGCAAAGGGCATAATTAAACTTGATGGTGTACTTGATGAGCCAGACTGGACTGAAGCCTCCATTGCCAAGGATTTCTATTTGAACTTTCCTGTTGACACTGCCCTCGCCCCATTCCAAACCGAATCCAGGGTAACGTATGATGATCATAATTTTTATGTTTCTTTCGTGTGTTATGATGACAATACCCCTGATATCGTTCAGTCTCTCAGACGAGATTTTGATTTTACCAATAATGATAATGTAAGCGTAATTATAGGCCCTTATAACGATGGTATTAACGGCTTCTTTTTTGGTACCACCCCACTAGGTGTTCAAATTGAAGGGACCATCAATTCCGGTGGAGCCGAAGACAATAGCTATAGTGATAGCTGGGATAATAAGTGGTATTCAAAAGTTGTGAAGTATGGTGACAAATGGATTGCTGAAATTGCATTGCCCTTTAAAAGTTTTCGTTTTAAAAGTAAGTTGAAGGAATGGAACATCACCTTTCTAAGGTATGATAGAAAACGAAATCAGACCTCGTCTTGGATTGCTACACCCATCCAATTTTTCCCAGCAGCCTTTGCTTACTCTGGCCAATTAATTTGGGAAGATCCTTCTCCACCCGGCCGAACTAATGTTTCCTTAATTCCTTATGTTGCGGGTGGTCGTACGGTTGATAATGAAGCAGATCCTAAAGAAACTACAAACGACTTACAAGCAGGGTTTGATGCTAAGATAGGAGTGACCCCTTCCTTGAATCTTGATCTTACAGTGAATCCTGATTTCTCACAGGTGGAAGTGGATCGGCAAGTGATTAATCTCACCCGATTTGAATTTCGTTTTCCCGAGCGGAGGCAATTTTTTCTGGAGAATAATGATTTATACGAACGGGCCGGTTATCCTGAGGCCAGGCCATTTTTTTCCCGGAGGGTTGGATTAGCACAAGATTCTAGTGGTAACTTACAAAAGGTCCCCATTCTATATGGCGCCCGTTTGAGTGGGTCGCTGACCAAAGACTGGAGGGTAAGTCTCTTAAATATGCAAACCAGAGAAAAGTTATCCCTCGGTCTGCCAGCTCAAAACTACACGGTTGCTGCTTTACAACGTAACTTCTGGAAGCAATCTAACATTAGTTTTATCTATGTTGATAAGCAATCGATTGGTATAGATGACTTGGGAGATAGTATAAAATACTTCAATAAGGAATTATGGAAAACAAAAATAGAAGGCTCGGACACCTCCCGTGTGTTGAATGATTTTAATAGAGTATTAGGCGTTGACCTCGACATCCGAAGTAGTGATAATAAGTGGTACACTAGTTTTTACTATGGTCAGTCTTTTGATTCTTTTAGTAAAGGGAAAAATCAATCGGGGATTGCCTTTTTGCAATACACAGTGCGTCATTTTAACATTGCCGCAGGGGAGAGTTTTATTCAGGAGAATTATAATAATGAGGCAGGATTTGTTCCGAGCAAAGGTGTCTATCCAGGGATTTTCGGAACATTTATTTTTGCAAATGGTGTCTTCTATCCGAAGGACTCCAAAGTTGCCACCATGGGGCCTCAACTCAACCTTAATTTAAACACAATCCCAGGAGGCACGGTTACGGATAAGGCAGTAAGTCTAGGTTATAATATTAATTTTCTGAATACATCGTCTTTTCTCTTTTCCTATGGCTATACCTTTCAGAGGATGACTAAGGATTTTAATCCCATTGATGATGAAAAGTATATCACCTTTAAAGAAGGTGAGGAATATGATTGGAATAATTTCATGATTACCTATCAATCCGACCAGCGAAAGTTGTTCAAGTATTCAGTAGGCTCTTCATTGGGTGGTTTTTACAATGGAACGAATTCAAACATTAATGGAGAAATTAATTACCGTTATCAACCCTATGGGAGTCTATCCCTTCGGTTCGATTATAATGACATACGATTGCCGGGAAACTATGGTAAGGAGAAACTTTTTTTGGTGAGTCCACGTCTGGATTTAACTTTTACCGATAAAATATTCCTCACCACGTTTGTTCAATACAATAAGTTGACCGATAATGTTAACCTGAATGCCCGTTTCCAATGGCGCTATAAACCCGCTTCGGACTTTTTTGTTGTCTATACGGAGAACTATTTGCCCGAAAGTTTCAAGAGCAAGAATCGTGCGCTCGTGTTTAAACTCACCTACTGGCTCAATCTCTAGAATTACTCCTGATTTTCGATTAGGCATTTGAGATTAGGGGTGTTAAATTTGCCACATAATCAAATCATTATTATTCTCAACATGGCATTTGGGTTGTTTAAGAAAAGCGAAAAGAAAGAAGAGACTCCCGTCAACCAAGGTCCTCACTACTTCGATTTAAAAGTCAAAAGTATCATCCAGGAAACCAAGGATGCGATCAGCATTGTATTTGAAAAACCCGAAAAGGGCATTGCTTATAAGTCAGGCCAATTTTTAACATTAATAGTAACAGTTGGTGGTAAAGAAGTTAGAAGAGCCTATTCATTAAGCTCCTCACCCTTTACGGATGATGATTTGGTGGTTACCGTGAAGCGTGTTGACAAGGGACTTATGTCCAACTGGTTACCGGATAATCTGAAATCGGGTAATACGGTTAAAGTGATGGCACCCACGGGGCACTTTACAACGGAATACAAAAAGGACAATAAGCGTCATGTGATTATGTTTGCGGGTGGATCAGGCATTACACCCATGAAGTCTTTGATCAAAAGTGCACTTACACAAGAGCCCGATAGCATTTGTTCGCTAATCTATTGCAACCGAGACATCGATAGCATTATTTTTAAGGAGCAATTTGATCAGTTGCAAATAAAATATGAAGGCAGGCTTCATGTTATTCACGTTCTTGATAATGCTCCGATGAATTGGCAAGGCTATTCAGGACTCCTCAATCATGAAATGCTGAAAAAACTTTTCGAACGAATTCCGAACTGGGGCATGGACAAAACTACTTACCTGATGTGCGGCCCGGAAGGAATGATGAAGAATGTTGACTCTCTATTAGCATTACAAAATATACCTAAGGATAGGATATTTAAAGAGAGTTTTGTTACAGGCGTTATTGATAAAGATAAAAAGGAGGAGCCATCAGGTGACGCAGCCAAAAATGGCGCACATGAAGTAACCATCCGATATGACGGTCAGGAGTATAAAGTAATGGTGGAGCCTAATCGAACTATTTTAGAAACGGCCTTAGACCAGGGAATTGATTTGCCTTATTCTTGCCAGAGCGGTTTATGCACTGCTTGTCGTGGCAAAGCCTTATCAGGCAAAGTAAAACTAGATGAAGAAGAAGGCTTATCGCAATCCGAGCGTGCTGAAGGGTATGTGCTGACTTGTGTTGGCCACCCATTGACTGATGATGTAGTTATTGAGATAGGATAGTGATGATTAGGTGATCGGTAATTATAGTCTAGTAATCCGTTTTGAACCAATCACCAATTACATTAATGATGATGTCCGCCCGGACCATGGACATGACCGTGAGCGATTTCATCTTCCGTTGCATTTCGTACTTCCAGTACTTCAACATCAAAATTCAACTCGACTCCGGCCAGCGGATGATTAGCATCTACTGTAATTTGATTTAAACCGACATGGGTAACCGTTACTACTTCTCCACGATTGGTTTGAAATTGCATGCCCACATTGACCGGCTGACCTCCAAATGACCCACGAGGAATTTTCTGAATCATCTGATCACTTTTCACTCCATATCCTTTTTCCGGAGTTACTTTGAGTACAACTTTATCACCTATTGTTTTTCCTTCCAGTCCTTCCTCCATTCCTGGAATAAGATTACCAATCCCATGAATATAGTTAAGTGGCTCCCGGCCGCTACTGGAATCAAGAATTTTGCCCTCATTGTCGGTAAGGGTGTAGTGAATAGAGGCAACTTTGTGTTTGGCAATTTGCATAGGGCGCATTTAACGTGAGCCCAAAAATATATTGTTTTATTGTGTTAGTAAATTGAAGTAGCGTACAATTTTGAATTTTTGAGCTGTTTATTTCTTTCATGGAGCTTTTAGTTATTTAGTGCAATAGAGGGTTGGTAAAAAATCAAACTTTGCTCATATTTGCAGCCCTATTCAACCGAAATGCCTAAGTGGCGGAATTGGTAGACGCGCACGACTCAAAATCGTGTACCGTAAGGTGTGCCGGTTCGATTCCGGCCTTGGGTACTCAGTAAAGAAGGCCTTGCAACCAAAAAATTGCACGGCCTTCGCTTTTTAAAAACCATCTTTCACTTTACTAATTCCCAGCGTATACTAAGTTAGTTTCAAATTGAAATAGTTCAGTTTGTTTGAAACTCAGTTGGATGATTTCATCGATCTCATGAAAGAACATGGCATTTCCCAACTGGACAAAATCATATTTTATAACGGATTGAAGAATGGAATCATACCTCGTCATATTGATACCACTTTGCCTTAATTCAATCAGGCGATTTTTGATTCTGTTGAGTTGAATGGGATTGGCTTTTCGATCAAACTTGTAGTCGATGTAGCGATTAAGGTCGCTGATGATCAAATTGTCGATCAACTGTGTACGATGGTTCTGTAAGATGGATCGTAACTGAAGGGATACAAAATACTGGTCTCCGTCTTTCAAGGTGAGGAGTCCGGCTGCTGTTTTGATGGTTTTCATAAGGCGTTCATTTTTTGATTTCTTTCAAATATAATTACTAAATAAATTAGTATTGTAAAAACTAATAAAATTAGTTTAAAATGCCATTTTTGAGCTAATGGTGTGTTTTTTAGGCTATTGCCTGCCTGGTTGAGTGCGCTTTTACAAACTGTACCTAACCTTACAATATTGGTCTCAGAAGTGCTAATAAACAGGGTTATCAAGTTGGGTGGATACTCACATTGGAGTTGGCAGTCTTAATTAGTTAGACTAGATTTCAAAAAATCCTCCAGCGCGTGCCGTCTCCTACCTCTCCAGAAAATTCAGGTCTTTCAAGGCAGATGGGATTGTTAGGTCTTGCAGCCACCGGAATTTGTTCGATGTTGGGTGCTTCGATCTATGTTGTACCATTTATGGTACAGCGAAGCGTACCTGGGATTGGCCCGTATGTACTTTATTCCTTTCTGTTTGCAGCCTTACCTGCTGTGCTTGCAGCTTTTGCTTACAGCATATTGGCCTCTGCCATGCCAAGAGCAGGAGGAAGTTATGTTTATGCCAGTCGTGGATTGAGTCCATACCTTGGTTTTGTCGCCAGCTTCTCTCAATGGTTTGGTTTATCAATGGCCATTGGAGTGGTATCCTATGTCACGGTACCATTTCTGCGTGATATTGCAATTATCCTCGAATGGAAAGATATTGCTTTGGTGCTCGATCAGGTTATTGTTCGCATTGGTATCGCCATGCTTTTCTTATGGCTGTCCGTTGGAGTGAATATCCGCGGTATCAAGTTGTATGAGCTTACCCTTATTCCCATGATGCTCGTTGTCTTTGGTCTTGGAGGAATTGTAATCGTTGCGGGCTTTCTATATAACCATTCAGAATTTGCAACTGCGTTGATGAGCAAAGAAGGAAGAACTTTCATTGCTTCGTCTGCTTCTTTTGATCTCACTATTTTTCTATCCGCTTCGGCATTGCTGTTCTCTAGTTTTATTGGCTTTGATTCCATCGCTCAGGCAGGAGGCGAGGCTCGGAATCCAACACGTTCCATTCCTTTGGCCATTGGCATTTGTATGATTACGGTGGGAGGATTTTATATGCTGTTTACCGCTTCAGTCTACCATGCCATACCCTGGTCTTTCGTGGCAAATGAAGCCATGACAAAAGATATTACAGCAGCTGGCCTCTTAAGTTATCTCTTACCGGCAGGGTGGGGTGTTGCAATTCTGGCGGGAGCCGCTTTATCATTAATTGATGATCTCCCTGCCATGCTTCTTGCTGTTTCACGATTAATGTTTGCCTGGGCAGAGGATGGTATTTTTCCAAAGCGCGTGGCTGCCGTTCATACAGGTTTTCAAACTCCACATGCCGCGATCATTGCAAGTGGTTTGATGGCGAGTGTGAGTATTTTAGGATGCGCCTTTGCAGGAGACTTTTTTCTGGGTATTGATATCATGGTCACTTCCATGTTGGTCAATTTCTTAGTCATGTGTATTACAGTCATCACCTTGCCAATTAAAAACCCGCTGATTGCAAAAAATATTATGGTAGTCAAATCAAGAACATGGCAATTGATATTGGCCATTAGTGGCACGATTGTATTAGTTTCTTTTTTAATTATTCACATCACAAAGGATCTCTCTTCAACGGTCAGTGCCTGGTATTTTCATTCCACGCCTATTTGGGGTATTGTTATGATCATTGCATCGGCTATTTATTTTGTTGAGTTAAGGAAGCTAAAGCAATCGGGAGTTGATGTTTCAAAACTATTTTCTAAACTTCCTCCAGAATAAATCTATCAATACTATGGAATATTGTAAGCTGGCACCCGATCTTGAAATAACACGTGTGATCAACGGGTTGTGGCAGGTTGCAGATTTGGAACGCAATAATGTTAAACTTGATGCCGTGAAGGCTGCCACAACATTGGCGAGCTATGCTGATGCAGGTTTTTCTACTTTCGATATGGCAGATCATTATGGTTCTGCGGAGGAGATTGCAGGAGCTTTGAAAAAGTCTTACACCAAAAGGCCTACTCAGCTATTAACAAAGTGGGTACCCAAACCTGGAGCTGTCTCAAAGGATGATGTTCGGCAAGCAATTCTTCTCGCACAGAATCGTATGAATGTCAAGACCATTGACCTAATGCAATTTCATGCCTGGAACTATGCCGACCCGCGCTGGCTTGATTGTTTATTTTGGTTGCAAGAGTTACAAGGTGAAGGACTGATTAAGCATTTAGGTCTTACCAACTTTGATACGGCACACCTTCGCATCGTTTTGAATAGCGGAATTAAAGTAGTGACAAATCAAGTTTGTTATTCTTTGCTAGACCAACGGGCAGCTCACGAGATGACTGCCCTGTGTCTGAATAACAATGTTAAGTTACTTGCCTTTGGTACGTTGGCGGGTGGCTTCTTTAGCGAACGTTGCCTGAATAAACAAGAGCCTACTGAACTTACAACATGGTCACAAATGAAGTATAAGCGATTTATTGATGCCGCAGGAGGATGGGAACTCTATCAAGAGCTTTTAAAAATACTCGACCAAGTTGCCAAGAAAAATAGTGTGTCCTTAGCTAATGTGGCAACTCGTTTTATTTTAGAACAACCTGCCGTAGGTGCTGTAATTGTAGGCGCAAGGCTAGGCGAAAGCAATCATATGGAAGATAATGCTTCTGTTTTTAAATTTCAATTAGATCAGGATTCAAAGAATAAAATTAGTAAAGCATTAGCCCGATTCAATAAAATTCCAGGAGATTGTGGCGATGAATACCGTAAGCCACCTTTTCTTACAGCTTCCGGTGACCTCAGTCATCATGTAGAGAATTTTCCTCCTCCTTATCCAACGAAGTTAGGTGGAGACGGAAGAATGAAAGCGTTGAGTGGCACGGTGTGGGAAGATATGGCTGGCTTTAGTAGGGCCGTGCGAAAAGGCAATCGTATTTTAGTTTCAGGGACAACCTCTACCCATGGGGATAGAGTCATTGGTGGTATTGATCCGGCTGCTCAAACTCATTTCGTGATTGATAAGATCGAAGGTGCTATCCAATCGCTGGGAGGAACATTGGAAGATGTAGTAAGGACCAGAATTTTTGTAAAGAATCTCTCTGATTGGGAACCCATAGCACGGGCACATGGGCAACGGTTCAAAGACATTCAACCTGCCAATACCTTGGTTAGCGCTGCTCTGGTAGGGGAGGAGTATCTAATAGAGATGGAAGCAGAAGCCATCGTTGATGTTTAGATTGGTGAGGCAACCTTAAAGAGAGGAGGCAAGCGGAAAAGAATTTATTACACAACATCGCTTGCGCACAAAGTGCTGAGCGAGATGAAAGACAGACGCGCTGGACTGTGGAGTACCATGCTCAAGCTTTCGAATCAGTTAAAAGTAACTTTCAACCAAGTCAGGCGTCTAATCTTGCAGGTGCCATGACCCCTTTCAAAATTTTAAAAACAAGAATAGCCATGAATAACACAAACGAGCTGCAAGATTTCCCAATCAATATCAAAGTCAAACTATCCTCTCTATGGGCAGGGGTAACACTTTGCTATCTGTATTGTGATTATTTTGAGTTGTATGTTCCAGGAAAAATAGAGGGGATAATCAGTGGCGAGAATTTGCTTAATAGTCCGGCCAAATTATTTGGCGCAGGAGTACTGTTGGCTATCCCAGCCGTGATGATTTTTCTATCGATTCTATTAAAACCCATATTGAGTAAATGGCTGAATATTATTATTGGAATACTTTTCACAGTCATCATGGTTTTAATCTGTTTTACATGGAGCGAAGGTTGGTATAACTTTTATCAGTTCTATGCCATTCTGGAAAGTCTGATTACCGCGCTGATTGTTTGGCTTGCCTGGAAATGGCCTAAGGTTTAGGAAAATAGGTGATGCTGTGTATTGCGAGCTTCTCTCTGCTCTTGAAAGGTAATTTATTAACTCGTCACGAGCGCTTTACTCACCGGTCGATAGACATAGGAATGATAGATATGCCTGCGAGCAAAACGATCGGGAGTATCTGAGCTCGCCAATTTGCCATACACATTTTTGGGGAGGCTAAAATATTCGTAGCTGCTGCCGTCTGCGAAGTCTATTGATAGGGTCTGCCCTTTATATTGAAAGTTAATAATCTTAGAAGAGGTGATCACTTCGGTATATTTTCCCAACTGTTGCTCATGGGTTTCTGGTGCGATACTTACCAGGAAATGGTACGCTTCAATAAAGGATTTGCTCTTTTCTTCGGCTTCATGCTTCGCCTCCGGATTGTCTTGAAACTTATCCGGATGCCAATCCTTCATAAAATTCCGGTAAATGGCCTTTAATTCCTTCAATCCTGCTGTTTTATCAACCCCCAGCAGCTTACGGTATTCAACAATTTTCTTCATGCGGGCGCAAAAATATGATTTTTACGGGAAATGCACCTCTAAATTTGAGGTTCGCCCGCAGCACTAGAGATTACTATTGAAACCTGTTAGACTTTGCGAGGTGGGAGTTCAAAAGCAACAGCCTGATGCTCAAAGTGATCTTTGTGAGATCCATCACAGAACGGCTTATTGGCAGAACGACCACATCGGCATAGAGAGACTACGGTCCGCCCTTGCAGGCCATAAGCAGTGCCAGAACTGTCTATGATTTCAAAGTCGCCTTCAATTTTTACAGAGCCGTTGTTATTGATGGTCAGTTTGGTTTTACTCATTTTATTATGTCTAAGTTGAGGCAAGGTACATTTTCTAGCTTCCCCGTGTAGTCAATAATCTTCTGAGTTATAAAATTGTAGAGAGAAGCCATTTTTGATCGCTTGGTAAGGATAACTTAACAAAACCGAAAAGTTAGGGAAGCCATTTGTTATAAATACCCGAGTACCTTGAAAGCATTATTTAACCAAAGCTAATTATATGGGAAAATTTGTGATTTCGAATCGAATTGATGGAGAGTTTCAATTTAACTTGAAAGCGGACAATGGTCAAGTCATTTTGACCAGCGAAGGCTACAAAAGCAAAGTAGGTTGCGAGAACGGGATTGAATCAGTCAGAAAAAATTCTGCTAATGATAATTCTTTTGATCGATTGAGATCTAAGAATGATAAACCTTATTTCAATTTAAAGGCTGCCAATCATCAGATCATAGGTACCAGCGAAATGTATGAAAGTACGAGCGCCATGGAGAATGGAATTGCCTCTGTAAAAAAGAATGCTCCTTATGCCGGAGTAGAAGGTTGATTACCTAGCCTTTTTCCCGGTAGCAGGACATATGTATCTTCCTCAATCTCCTTTAGACGATAGCCTAGTTTTTTTGACAGATTGGCTAAATAGTTATTCAGTGATTGGGCTACGGAGAAGAAGTGAGATCCCCATAAACTTTGCAGAAGTTGCTTCGAGTGAATGCGCTTTTTCGGATTTTGTGCAAAGAAGTACAAAAGGTCAAACTCTGGTCTGGAGAGTATAACCTTACGATTTCCAGTATAAACTTCTCCCGTTTTTCGATCGATCTGCAAATCTCCAATATGGATGATGCTTTTATATTTATGTATAGCCCATTTGTCCAGGAGTACTGCTTTGATCTTGACGGATAGTTCTCGGAGGCCGAGCACCTTTTCAATCAGATCATCTCCGCCAGTCTCAATGGCAATCTCTTGCACATCTCTTTCGGAGTTGGCCGTCAGGAAAAAAATATAGGTGTCTTTAAATTGGGGTCTACTTCTTAGCTCTTTGCAAAGATCAATACCATTGATTCCATCCATCATGATGTCCAGAATGATCAGATGAGGGCGAAATCGAGTGGCAGTCTTTAACGCACGCCCGCTGTCTACCTCTGTTCTTACTTTAAAACCATCTTTTTCAAGAACATATTTTAATAAATCTACTATATCCTGATCATCATCAACCACCAAAACCCGATACTTCTTTGCCATTCTTTTCTATTTATTCAAAAAGGTAAACTTTAGCTATTACGCTATGTTTATGGAAGATTTAAATAATTCATTTTGAAACCCAATAGTTAGGATCTAGCTATGCTATCCTTTAGAGAATATTAAGCTTTGAATCGGCAGTCCGATTGTATCATGTTGAGTTTGTAAATCCATTCTTGCTGGCCTCACCCCATTAGAGTTTGTCGTGCACAATTTATGCTATCCCTCTCCTAGCCAGAGAGGGTAATTCGGACTCTCCTCTCAAATAAATTTTGATAGGGGTGAAGACAAACAAGTAGATTAAAATCAGTTTCGATAACTTGACAAAGAGGATTAGTTACTTTTTTTCTTGGATATCAATTTTTTGCTTTTCTGCATTGGCCAGAAGTGCCACAGGTCGAATCAGGGAATGAACAACTTCGCCTACCGGAAATTTATTTTGATAATTCTCCCCCAATAAGGCGGCCAGCGTTTTAGCCAGTTGCTTTTGATATATCTGGCTTCCCTTCATTTCTCCATGTGCGGGAGTATCTGGCCCAATGGCGGCTATCCAAATCTCATCTGATCCAAGGGTAAGTCGCCCATGGTTGCGCCAATTTTTTCGGTCATTTCTTCCTCGGCCATGATCGGTCGAAATAATAAGCGTTGTATGATCTTTATAATCTGGTTGAGATTGAAGCCAGATCCATAGATTGGATATCCATTGATCAGCTCTATGGGCTGCCAATAAATATTGGTCATAATGCCCACCATGAGAATGTTCATCTGTTTCGTCCAGTGCGATGTACAGCAGCCGTGTACGGTTTCTCTTCAGATCTTCGAAGGCAAGATGAAATGTAATGGAATCGTTTCTCTTATTCCCTTGGTCTTCGTTTAATTTTAATTCATCAGAGGAAAGGCAGTCCCCAGTTACTAACTCAATACCACTATTAACAGGTATTCCGTTGATGGATTCGCGCAATATAAAAGGGAATACGTCCCAGGTTGAGAATGCTTTGACACTATTTTTATAGCCAGGGAGTTCATTGATAAAGTCAAAAACGGTTGTGTTCGGATTGACAACTTTTCGATTACTGCAGACTCCTTTATTAACAGAACCAACCAGCATTTCATTGTAGCCGGGATATGAAAACCAATAGGGGTTGGCGCAGTTGACGAAACTCTTGAGTTTTCGATTACCATACAACTGCCCTTGGGTAGCAATCGTATGCCAAAAGAAGGGCATGAGGTTTTCACGCTGGCCTTTGTGCGATTCAAATTGCTGGGCGATTTGGCTTTCTTTTACGAATCTAGGTGTTGTAAGAATGTCATGATCAACGCCCTTGAAAAGCTCTTGCCACCGAAACCCATCCAGTGTAATAAGTATTACGTTTTTGGTCTCAGTCTTGGATTGAGCATACAGGAGCTGAAAGCTGGAGAGGATTGATAAGAACAGAACTAATTTTTTCATTAGGGTATCAGTTAGTTTAAAAAATGGTATCAAAAAAAATCGGGCCATGGGGCCCGATTACGTTTAACTTAACACTGAACCTGAACAACAAGAAATTTATTTTTTTTGGTTTGGCCCTTTTAGGGTCATCAAATTTATGCGAACCTGATTTTATAGTATTAATTTTCTCTTTTGCCTCCATCTTTTTATTTGACGCAAAGCTCAGAAATTACCATGGCGAAATAGTTAGCTTCAGGTTATGACTCAATTAAGAATCTTCATTTTACTCAGGGAGTGATAATCCTGAGTTAATTTGCGCCTGGCGATCATCGATTTTGGATTGCACTAAACGAATGGTTAAATTTAACACTACAGGAAAAATTAACTCAACTGATTATGAAGAAGACATCTATTTTTATTTTAGTGACCGTAGTCTCAATCACAGGCTTTGCTCAGGGCGACAAGGATGGATTGCAATCAGCTGGAGCTACCCAAATTGATGCCTCACAAGTACCCGATGCGATAAAAAATGTATTCACTGTTCAGTCGACAGACTTGCGGTGGGAGAAACGGGAGTCGAAAGGAAAGGACGGCAAAGTTAAATTAAGGTATGTGGCAGTCTACACTCAAGATGGAGTTCGTACCCGTGCTCGCTTTAAAGAAGATGGTTCTGCTTTGAGTTCTTCACGATACCTGGAACCTCAACAGCTACCGGCCGCTGTACAATCGGCAGCAACAACAAAAAATACCAGAGCGAAATTAATGGGCGGTGAGGAAGTGACCACAAAGAAAAAAGAGATTTACTATCGAGTTCGGTTGCGCAGCGGATCAACAAAAATTGTCTCTTTTTATGATGCCAATGGAACTGAAGTAAAAAAAGATAAGATTGATAACGACCTAAAGGAAGGAGAAGAAAACTAATGGTGGCGGCAGCCGGGCTTTCGCTACTCGCCATCCGGCACGCAGGGCCACTTCGGGCTCAATCATGCCGCTCAATCCCTGCCGCAGAAGTAGTGTGGCCGGGCACGTAAGCCAGTTGATAAGAGTGACTTAAAAGGTGTAACTTCGATGTATGTATCACTTAGTTTATACAAGTTATGCCACAGAACCCTTCTTGGAAGAGGACCTCGTTCAGCTTTTAGTGCAAAGCAGGGCGTACAACAAGGAGAAAAGTATTTCAGGAATACTACTTTACCTACAGGGTAAATTTATTCAGGTTTTGGAGGGAAAAAAATCTGTAGTGCTTGCACTCTATAGTACTATTGAGAAGGACCCAAGACATAAAAAGGTCAGGATAGTGATCGAGGGCAGCTCACCTCAACGCCTCTTCAAAGGTTGGTCGATGGGATTTAAGCAACTTTCCTCGGAAGAGTTCGAAGACTTAAGCGGGGCTCAGGACATTGACGTCTTTTTCGGCAAGCAAGAGAATGCAGGAAAGGGTAACCTGGTGATGACATTCCTTAATCTTTTTTACAAAAAGAACCTTGTTGACTATCCGGAGCTTTCGGCTAAATGACTCTCTTGAACTGAAAATCTGCAATTTCAGACCATCTACAGAGAAATCTACTTCAACCATGCATTTCACCGTTTGATCACAATCATTCCAAGATTTACCCAATACTTTTTATATTTCAAGCTTATACTCTTAATCCTATGACAAAAGCCATTGCCTCGTACCTCCTGATTGTTTTATTTATTCTTCCTGCTGCTGCTCAGCGAGAGAAGAAGGAATCGACTACCACCCCTGTAAATTCGGCAGTGGATTTTAACAACTATTTCAAGTCTGTAAAATGGAGGAGTATCGGCCCCTTCAGAGGTGGACGATCCGTAACGGCAACGGGTGTAGTAGGTGATATTAATACGTACTACATGGGTACCACAGGAGGAGGTGTTTGGAAAACAGATGATCTTGGAATCACATGGAAGAATATTTCTGATGGGTTTTTCAAAACAGGTTCTGTCGGAGCAATCTCCGTTTCTGAAAGCGACCCTAATGTAGTGTATGTAGGCATGGGTGAGCATGCGGCAAGGGGTGTAATGACGCATCATGGGGATGGTGTTTATAAATCAACTGATGCCGGAAAGACATGGAAAAAGATGGGTTTGGAATTGACACAACATATTTCTCGCATTGCTATTGATCCCCATGATCCAAATATTGTTTACGTAGCGGCTCAAGGTGCTTTGTATAGTCATAATAAAGAGAGAGGCGTCTTTAAATCTACAAATGGAGGTGAAACCTGGACTAACGTACTTTATGTTGATGATAAAACAGGTTGTGTTGAGTTGTCGATGGATATGAACAATCCCAGAATACTTTATGCTGCCATGACAGAGTATGGTCGGCTGCCGTGGAAAGTAATCAGTGGTGGACCTACCAGTGGCCTTTACAAATCAACCGATGCAGGTGCCACCTGGAATAAGATTCAGAAAGGCCTTCCTAAGGAACTGGGAAAAATGGCAGTGGCGGTTTGCCGATCCAATTCAGAACGAGTTTATGCTTTGATTGAAAGTGATTCAGACAAAGAGTTGGGTGGTTTATTTGTTTCAACCAATGCCGGTGTAAGTTGGGAACGCATGACCAACGATCACCGCTTGTTGCAGCGGGCCTGGTATTATATTGAGTTGTTTACCGATCCAAAAGATGAGCTTACACTCTATGTCATGAGTGCCCCGGCACTTCGCTCGATTGATGGAGGGAAAACTTGGGAAGATATTTCCTCCACACACGGTGACTATCATAACTTGTGGATCAATCCCCACAATTCAAAAAATATGATCATTTCCGATGACGGAGGATCTCCTATCACGGTAAATGGAGGAAAGACATGGTCATCTCAAAACAATATGCCAACGGCACAATTTTATCGCATCAATGTAGATAATAGTTTTCCGTATCGTATTTATGGCGGTCAGCAAGACAACTCGTCCGTAGTCATCGCCAATCGTGATTTATCGGGTCGTGGAATCACTACATCCAATTGGACTTCTTCAGCAGGGGGAGAGAGTGCGTTTCTTGCTTTTAATCCTGATGATCCACGTTATGTGATGGGAGGAAGTTATGAAGGTACTATTGATGTACTCGATACAAAATCCAATGCCGGAACCAACATCATGGCCGCACCGATAGAGTACTTAGGCATGGACGCCAAAGACATGAAGTATCGTTATAATTGGAATGCACCGATCATCTGGTCAATGCATGAGCCCAATACGTTTTACCATGGTTCTCAGTATTTATTGCGCACTTCTGATATGGGTGCTAGTTGGACGGAAGCATCACCCGATCTTACCCGCAACGATAAAAGCAAACAGGGCAGAAGCGGTGTACCCTACACCAATGAAGCCGTTGGAGCAGAGAATTATGGAACGCTAAGTTATGTAGTGGAGTCTCCTCAGGAAAAGGGTGTGATGTGGACGGGGAGCGATGATGGCCTTGTGCATATTACACGCGATGGAGGAAGCTCGTGGCAGAATGTAACTCCATTAGGCTTGCAGGAATGTTTGATCAATGCCATCGAAGTATCGCCTCATGACAAGGCAACAGCTTACATAGCCACCACACGGTTTAAATTCAATGACCATGCACCGGGGCTTTATAAAACCACCGACTATGGTAAGACGTGGGCTAAAATTAGTAATGGTATTCCCAACAACGCCTTTACGCGTGTGGTGCGCGAAGATGATACGCGCAAAGATTTACTTTTTGCGGGTACTGAATTAGGTGTATTTGTTACATGGAATGGAGGAAAAGAATGGTCTCCTTTTCAGCTTAATTTGCCCATCGCACCCATTACTGATTTAAAAATTCATCAAGGCGATCTTATTGCGGCCACGTCAGGCAGATCGTTTTGGATATTAGATGATCTAGGTTTGGTGCGTCAATATAAGAATGGAGATAATGCGTTTGCTCTTTTTCAACCTGAACCAACTGTATTGTCTAATTCATCCAGTGAACTGGACAAAACAGATGCTGACGTCACCGGAACTAATCCTTATCGTGGCGTAAATCCAGCCAGTGGCGCTGTTATTTATTATCAACTCCCAGCATTAGGTGAGAAAGATCATATTCAGATGGAGATACGGGATGCTACAGGCAATTTGGTTCGCGCATTCAGTTCACAAGCTGACACTACTTTTAAGCAGATACCTGGTGGGCCTAAAGCAGATCCTACACTCTCTAAAGAAGTGGGACTCAATCGTTTTGTATGGAATCTTCGTTACCCCACCATGGTTGGAGTACCGCAGGTCTTTGTAGAATATAATTTCAATGGACATAAAGCCTCACCGGGTAAATATACCTTGCAATTGAAATGGAAAGATAAATCGGCATCTGCTACCGTAGAGATACTCCCTAATCTATTGTATACTATTGATGCTAAAACATATCAGGAGTACCATCAATTCATGAGCACACTGGAGGGTGAACTGAGCCGTATGCATAAATTAGTTGCCTTAACGTATGGTAAAATGGAGCAGGTCAATCAATTAATCAAAATACTTCCGGCTGATTCAAAGTATGCTGGATTGAAGAAAGAAGGAGAGGGGCTGGTGCAACGCATGAAGCAATGGGACGAAGACATGGTGCAACGCAAATCGAAAGCCTATGATGATATGGAAAATTTCCCGAATAAATTTACCTCCAATTATATGTTTATGATTAACCAGGTTGAGAGTGATTTACCAAGAGTAACAAAACCCGCGCTGGATCGATCGAAAGAATTGAATACAATCTGGGTAGGCCTGGAGACCCGAGCCAATCAACTCCTCGATAAAGATCTTCCGGCTTTTAATAAACAACTTTGGGAAGCGGGAATTGGAGCAGTGTGGGTGAAGTAGACCTTGACCATAAGCGGGATCGCGATGGACGGGTAGGGTTGGTTCCTTTTCATACTCTTATGTCAACTACGAGCCCCTGGGTGAGGGCTTGTGGTTGGAGTGAAGTATATACCGATTGGAGCTCACCCGAACAAGGGTGATACCTCCTGCACATTGGTATCCACGTATTCTATTACCTGCAGATTGGAAATAATCACTATTTTGGCAAGAATATGAACAGATTCCTGCTCTTGTTTCTTGGACTGGCTCTTATGAGTTCTTGTATTGACCGGATTGATATCACCATTCCCAAATCAAACACCGGACAGTTGGTAGTGGATGGGGTGATCACCGATGAGCCCGGACCTTATACCGTGAAGCTTTCACTCTCTGAAAGTGTAGATGGCTTCTTAAAATATACCCGGCCGATAAGCGCGAAACAGGTGACTCTCTTTGATGATGCCGGCAACACTGAGGTGATGGTAGAAATGGGAACAGGAACTTTTCAAACCAAATCAACCGGAATGCAAGGTGTGATCGGGCGGGAGTATTCTATTCGCATTGAAACAAGGGATGGCAAAGTATATGAATCACTTCCGGATAAGATGAATCCTGTTGGCAGTCTCGATAGCTTGTATTATGAATTTGAAACCTTTGTACCGCTAAATGAAGAAACCCAATATGGCTTTCGCTTTTTTATAGATAGCCAAGGTTTGCCCGAAGGCAACGACCTGCTGCGATGGAAATTTGTTAGTGTATTTGAATTGGATGCAGAACCTAAGATACGCCTTATTCCATGTAGAAACGGAGCCCCTTGTGCGTGTCCTGCGCCTCCCGAATGCAGTGGTTGGGTGGTTACACGACAGGGTGATGTTGTACAGGTGGGTAATTGCACTTGCTGTACCTGTTGGATTACCCGACCAGAGACGAAACCTCATCTTGGCGATTATCAATTTGCTGAAAACCAGCAAGGCCGAAGGATCGAAGTTGGCTATATTCCTCTTGATTATTTTCCTTTCCTGAAAGGAAAAAATAGAGCAGAAGTTTTGCAGATGAGCCTTTCGCGACAAGCCTATGATTATTGGAAAATGATTCAGATACAGAAAGAAGGAGCGGCCAGTCTCTTTCAATCCCCTGCAGGGAAATTGACCACCACAATTTTTGAAAAGACAGGGACTAGTCGGGCGCTCGGGATTTTTTACGCCTCAGCGGTCAAAAGAAAACAACTCTACCTTACGAGGGAGGCTGTGAAAGTAAAATTTTCAAGAATTCCGGATTGGGATTGTGAGTTTGGGACGGGAATAATTCCACAGAGTTGTTTGTTGACCTATCCGTTTTCTTCCAATCAACCTCCGGCAGACTGGCAGTAGGGTTAAGCGTGCTTTGGTTACGGATTCTATGAAGTTTAAAGAATTCTATTTTTGTTGTTATTGCGTCACAGGACACTACACTTGCAATGCACCTATAATGGGTAAAGCGTAGGGGATTGAATTTTTAATTAATTATCAATAAATTCGTCAACCATTTCAAAAACCTAACCATCACCATTATGAAAGCACTTAAATACGCGGGAATTGGACTGTTAGTATTAATAGGCATTCCTTTAATCTCAGCTCTTTTTATTTCTAAGGAGTTGAATTATGAAAAATCGATAAGCATTAACGCACCAATCGATAGTGTATGGATGAATGTCAGCAGCTTGTCGGCAATGGACAAGTGGAGTCCCTGGAATGATCAAGACCCGAATATGAAGAAATCACTTACGGGAAATGATGGTGCAGTTGGTGCCACTGCTTCTTGGGAAAGCAATGTCGAAAATGTTGGAACGGGTAGCCAAACTATTGCGCGTATTGAAAAGCCTACCTCGTTTGAAACAGATTTGAAATTTCTTGCCCCAATGGAAAGTGAAGCAAAAGGATATGTTCACTTAAGTCCTGAAGGAGACGGAACAAAAGTAACGTGGGGTTTTAAGAGTGAAATGCCTTATCCATTTAACTTTACCAAAGTTTTTATGAATATGGAAGAGATGATGGGAAAGGATTGGGATAATGGTTTGGGGAAACTGAAGGCTCTTTCTGAAAAGTAGCCAGTCTCTAGTCGTTACTAACCAGACGAATATCTACTTCCCTGTCCACGTATTTCCATTCCACGGTTTTCCGGAAGGTATGGACGAGTTCTTCAAATGCTTCTGAATCGGAAGGCGCATATTCAAACCAGGTGAGAAAATCAAAGGGCTCTCCAATATCTCTGCAGTGATAGAGCTTGCGTGCAATAGCAGGAGGATACTTTATGCCTGTCTCCATGTGATGAGACTTCTTCTCAAAAATGGCTCTGCGCTCGTCCTGCGCCATTGCCCACCACATTTCATTTTTCCGAATGGGGATAAGTGCAGCACAAGTAGCGTTACTTCTTCCCAGTCCTTTCTGAATAGCGAGAAGTTTTTCTTTCTCGGCTCTTTCTGCATAGTGAAGAAGAGTAAAGAGAGGTGGCTTTACAGTTCATTTAAAATTAAGTTTGCGAACAGCATTAGTAAACTCTAAATTTTCCAATACGCCATCTTCAACCCAACACGCGATCAATTGGATCTAGTTCATTAATAGTACATTAATATTCATTAACAGTACATTAATAATCAGCTTTTGTTTAATCTGCCCTTTCTGTCAACTACATTACATCCTGCAGGCTTGAATTAACGCTTCTTTGCAGAGGCAAGCGATAAAGTTAATGGCAAAGGTTCTGATGCTGGGTTGGGAGTTTCCTCCACTGTTTAGTGGTGGCTTGGGCGTAGCTACCTTTGGTCTGGTCAAAGCGCTTAGCCAGAAAAATGACATTCGGTTAATTATTCCTTCCGCAGCATCTTCAATGGAATTGGATAATGTGAGCATCATCGGCCTTAATAAGATTACGAAAGAGGAAATCAATCTTGAGCGTCTGCAATTTCAGTTTGTATTTCCGAATACAGAGGTACATCAATTACCGATTGCCGTTAGCCCTTACCACCATCTCAATACTGAAATTGAAAGAGCGCAATGGAAGAAATTTGAATTGCTCAGGGAAGGCAAGGGGAGTGTAGAAGCCATTAACTCAATTTTTTCAGATCAGAATGTGTATGGAGGCAATGTCATGCATAAGGTGTATCTATTTTCCAAGCTAGCAGAAGAAATTGCAGCGGACGGAGATTTTGATGTCATTCATGCGCACGATTGGATTACCTATCCTGCTGGAGTGAATATAAAGAACCGGACCGGGAAGCCTCTGATCCTTCACGTTCATGCATTAGAGACTGATCGTGCAGGTTCAAGTGCTCGCAATGAAATTTATTGCTTGGAAAGGAATGCCATGGAATTGGCAGACCAAATTATTACCGTCAGCCAATACACGAAAGATCAGATCCTTCAACATTATCACATTGATGCATCGAAAATTAGTGTGGTACATAATGGAATTGCACCAGCCGACATTCCGCGTACAACTCATAAGCTGAAGGATAAATTAGTTGTTTTTCTTGGAAGGCTCACATATCAGAAAGGCCCTCAATTTCTGCTGGACACGGCCGAGAAAGTTTCTAAGGTTTATCCCCGTGTGAAATTTGTCGTGGCTGGCACAGGAGATCAATTTGCCCATCTACTTGAAACTTCTGCTTATCGAAAAATGGGGAGAAAATTTTTGTTCACAGGGTTCCTCTCGAAAGCAAAAGTTGATGAGCTTCTTTCCCTGGCTGACGTTTATTTTATGCCATCTGTTTCCGAGCCTTTCGGCCTTACCGCTTTGGAAGCCGCGCAACATCATGTTCCAAGTGTGATCTCTGCCCGGTCGGGAGCAGCCGAAGTGATGAAAGCTTCTTTGCAGGCCGACTTTTGGGATACTGATAAGTATGCCAATTACATTCATGCCCTATTAAAATATAACGCGCTACGAATGGAGTTAACGAACGCTGCGCGTCAGGAACTGAAATCATTAACATGGGATGATGCTGCCGCTAAAATTTCTGGGATTTATAATAATTACGACAAGAATTAATTTTTATCACCGACATATGCCCTCCATTTGCTTTTATTTTCAAGTCCATCAGCCTTTTCGCTTAAAACCTTTTGATTGTTTTAAGATAGGAAATGATCATCGCTATGAGGATGAACTTAAGAATAGGGAAATTCTGGACCGGGTTTCTTCTAAGTGTTATCTGCGGGCCAATGAAATTTTGCTTCAGTTGATTGAGGAAAATAAGGGGAACTTCAAAATAGCCTACTCGATCAGTGGAGTTGCGATTGAACAGTTTGAAAAATATCGACCCGATGTGTTGAGGTCTTTTCAGAAGTTGGCCGGGACCGGCTGTGTGGAGTTTTTATCGGAAACGTATTATCATTCTCTCAGCTTTCTCTATTCAAAAGATGAGTTCGTCAGGCAAGTTGATTTGCATAAAGCAAAGATAAGTGAACACTTTCATCAAACACCGGCTGTATTCAGAAACACAGAGCTGATATATAATAATGAGATTGCCAATTACGTAGCAAATCGTGGGTATAAAGGAATTATCTGCGAAGGACTCGACCATGTCTTGGGATACCGAAGTCCTAACTTTATTTATCATCCACCTGCTAACACCAATATCAAGTGCCTTCTCAAAAATTATAAATTATCGGATGATATTGCATTTCGCTTTTCCAACAGGGCCTGGAGCGATTGGCCGCTTACCGCACCCAAATTTGCAAATTGGGTATACCAAGTGGCAGGAAATGGAGAAACTATTAACCTCTTTATGGACTATGAAACTTTTGGTGAACATCAATGGCCCGAGACCGGAATTTTTGAATTTCTTTCACATATGCCAATAGAGATTTTAAAGCACCCTGACTTCAATTTTAAAACACCCTCCGAAGTTATCGGAACTTATCCGGTCAGGGGAGAATATGATGTGCATAGCCTAAGTTCCTGGGCTGATCTTGAACGCGACTTATCGGCCTGGCTTGGAAATAGCCTGCAACACGATGCCATGGAACGAATTTATTCTTTGGAAAAAGCAGTGAAAGAAACTGAAAATCAAAAGTTGATTAGCGATTGGGCCAAGCTTACAACTTCTGATCATTTTTATTACATGTGCACCAAGTATTGGAATGACGGAGATGTGCACAAATACTTTAGTCACTACAATACGCCCTATGACGCCTACATTAACTTCATGAATGTAGTTACGGATCTGGAGCATGTGCTAGAAGAAAAAATAGCAGTATAATCAATCGGTTGCGAGACGTTATTGCCGTGTAAAATTCGATTCGGTCAATAATCTGACTATCTTTTCCGTTGGAAAACCGGTTCTTTGAACTGAATTAATACTATATGATTATCCTCTATTTGATCGGTGTATATTTAATAGCGGGTTTTGTTTTTGCAATTGTTTTTTTGTTGCGATGGATTGATCGTGTGGATGAGTCCGTACTTGGCGCGTCATGGACATTCAAACTTATCGTCCTGCCAGGATGTATTGTATTCTGGCCCATATTGTTTAAGAAATGCCATGCCGTAATTAATGCCTCGAAAAATGATTAGACCATTGCGGAAATATCATTTTGTGCTCTGGCGATGTTTGGCATTAGTCCTTCCTCTGATGTTTGTGTTGGCTATTGTTTTCCGCCCAGGTTCTATCGAAACGCAGAATGCATCTGAGGATTTTTCTTTGAAGATCAGCAAGACTTCCGATTCTGTATGGGTTGTATCGGTATCGGTGAAGAATTCATTGCAATATCCTTCTTGTCTTGTTTATGCGGAAAGCGGAACACTAAAGGTGTTGCTTGGCCAGCTGGAGGGTGTGGGCGATTATCCATTTAGGTTACCCTTTCATGAAGGTCGCATTCAATTCTTTGATGCAATTCATCAAAAGGAGATTACTGAATTCTTGATTAACGAATAGCAGCATGAGTGCATCCTATCAATCTATCCTCTGGAATAGAAACAAGAAAGTGTATGATGGTATTCTCATCGGCTTTGTAGTTCTCTACTTATTCTTGTTCGTCCTTCTTTCCCTCATCGTCCATCCCCAAATTACTCAAGAGACGTTGATCATTCGATCTACAGCCACTCTTGCTCTTTTACTGTTACACATCATTTTGATCATCGGGCCGTTGGCGAGACTCAATCCAATTTTTCTTCCCCTACTTTACAACCGCAGGCACTTAGGCGTAACGATGTTTTGTGTAGCAGCAGTTCATGGAATTTTTTCGATCATTCAATTTCATGCGCTTGGGAATAGTAATCCTATTATTTCTGTCTTTGTTTCCAATACACATTTTAACTCCTTGACAAAATTTCCATTTCAGATCTTCGGCTTTTTTGGATTGATAATTTTTTTCTTGATGGCCATCACCAGTCATGATTTCTGGCTTCACAATCTGGGACCGCGTGTGTGGAAGACACTTCACATGATGGTCTATTTTGCTTACTTCTCCATCATCCTTCATGTCATGTTAGGCATTATTCAATATGAGACCTCACCTGTACTCGTAAGCTTGATTGCTTTTGGTATGATCGGCATTATTGCACTTCATCTTATGGCCAGCAGCAAGGAACATCAGGAGGATCGCATTTTGACCGGGCATGCACTAAATGGTTTTGTGAATGTGTGTCGAGTGGATGATATTCAAAATAATAGAGCAAAGGTGGTGTGTTTGGATAAAGAGCGGATTGCAATTTTTAAATATGATGGCAAACTGTCAGCGATCTCCAATGTGTGCAAGCACCAGAACGGACCACTGGGAGAGGGGCATGTGATTGACGGCTGTATCACATGTCCATGGCATGGGTATCAATATTTGCCGCATAATGGAAGTTCACCTCCTCCTTTCAAAGAAAAGGTGGCAACCTATGATGTTAAAGTAGTTGGACAAGATGTTTGGGTAAATCCCAAGCCTTACCCCGATGGAACGGAAGTAGTTCCTGCAATGAGTAAGGTGTGAACCATTGAACTGTAAACAATGAACCGAATACCAAAGCCCGATGAATTTTATGTTGGATATCTTCCAACATTACCAACAGTCACCGGGATTTTCTTGAAGAGAGCGATAGTGGGATTGACGATATTGATGATGGTGATCTGCGGCTTGCTGGTATTTAATCAACGAAATTTCTCTACGGCTAATTTTGAATATGGTATTCCCACGCAACTGGCTGGCGTTGTTTATAAAGTTCCGGTTCCTCATCTTATCGTGAACTTAGGAGTTGATCAATTCGGAACAAAACTTTTTAAGACCATCTTATTGGTTGGATCAGGGAAATCGGGGGCTGTCAAAGCCATAGAGCATATTGAAAATGAACTTGGTCAGTCGATTGCCGGAAAAAATATTGTATTGAATGGCTATTTGATTTATGGAGATGGGAAGACCATTTTTCAAATTGCAGGCAGCAAAAGTATTGATTCGATGATGAATGCGAACACAACTGAAATACAAAGCTCAATGATTGACATGGGCGAAACAGTTGTATTGGGCGAAGTCATCGATCCTAAATGCTATTTTGGGGTAATGAAACCGGGAGAGGGTAAACCTCATCGGTCATGTGCCATCCGATGTATTGCAGGCGGTATTCCGCCTGTGTTTCATGTAGGTAATACTTCGGGTTATTTTATTTTGGTGGGAGAGAATTTTGAACCAATAAACCAGGAGGTGCTTGGGCTTGTGGGAGATCAGATAAAATTAAAAGGAAAAGTCATGTTGATGAATGAATGGAAAGTATTGGTAGTGAATAGGAGTGAATTAAAGAGCCTTGCAAAAATAAAGGCACATAAGAATAATCTAGTAGCCATGAACGAGGATATGACATTTTGCGGTGTCCACTAACATTGCAATTGATTAGAATTAAATTTTTATAAAGAATAGCAAATGAAAAGAAATGTAATGATCACCGGTGCATCCGGCAATTTGGGCAAAGCAGCAGTTGAGAAATTTTTAGCAGAAGGATACAACGTTATTGCCACCGTATCACCCGCAAAGACCCTTGGTTTTGAAGTTACAGGCGATGTACAGACGATGGAGGCAGACCTTACCAATGAAAAGGGTGTGGAAGAAGTCATTAATCAGGTTGTCAATAAATATCAAACTATTGATGCTGCTTTGCTTCTGGTGGGTGCTTTTGCAGCAGGAGGAATAAGAGAAACCGATGCTGCAACTCTTAAAAAGATGTACATCTTGAATTTTGAAACCGCTTATTTTGCAGCGCGCCCGATATTTTTGCAAATGCAAAAACAGAATTCCGGAGGTCGTATCATACTCATTGGTGCACGCCCTTCTCTGCTTCCGACTGAGGGAAAAGATTTTCTTGCCTATGGGCTTTCAAAATCCTTGTTATTTAAACTGGCTGAATATTTGAATGCCGAGGGTTCCTCAAAAAATATTGTTACTTCTGTGCTGGTTCCAGGTGTCATTGATACACCCATCAATCGCAAATCAAATCCGGAAGCCAATTTTTCGGATTGGGTTAAGCCGGAGGAAATTGCTGAACTCATGGCCCTTATCTCCTCTGAGAAGGGAAGAGCACTAAAGGAAACGGTGCTGAAGATCTATGGCAACTCATGATCGTGCTGCGTTAAACAAAGCTCGTGAAGTCGGTTACCTGACAGATGATCTGCCGAATTTGAAATTTAGCTGACGAATTTATTCCTCTGCCAGTTTTACTTTTATGTAATCGATCCGTTAAAAAGATTAAAACGATGAGCATGATTGTAATAGAAGAAAAGACAGAGAGAGTGACTGTGATCCGGGAGACTTTCCTTCGCGGGTTAGACAAATTAAGGTTAGAAATAAAATCTTATCCTAACGATTGGAATGTTTGTCTTAAAGAAGGCGACATCGGAAGTTCTGCGGGAAATCTTTGCCTTTACTTAACCAATACACTAGATCACTCCATGGCGCTATTAAGCGGAATAGAAGGGGACAGAGAAAGTAAGGAACTATTTACCAATCCTTCTCGTGCCGGTCTGGTACGGAAGATTGAATTCACAAAAGCGTTAATCGAAGAGACCTTTCAGCATCTCAAAGATGAATCCCTTGACTTGGATTTTCCACTTACCTTTCGCGACAAGCAAGTAAGCACCTCAACGTATCTACTGTATCTATTAACAGAACTGCATTACCGGCTTGGACAGATCAACTACCATCGGAGATTAATTTAAAAGCGCTTTCGATTGACATCAAAAGAGAAGACATCTCTCCGTTGATAATGCCCAGAGGTATCCAGTGTCATCCTCTCTTTGATTACATCCTGCGTATTTATTTCACAGATAATTAATTCTTCCTTATCAAAGAGGGGCGTCAGAAGATATTTTCCGGCCGGTCCGATGACACAGCTTCCCCCATTCAATACCCATTGATCGGGATGGTTGATAAGATAGTCGGGTTTCTTCAAGGCTTCAGGAAAATCACTTGCCTTCATCATCTGACCTGCTGCTATGACAAAACACCTGCCTTCAAAAGCGTAATGTCGACTGGCAATTTGATGCATCTCATGAACCGTTGGCCATAAAGCGATGTGGATATGCTCCCCCGAATCGTGCAAGGCCTGGCGAGTGAGGGGCATCCAGTGTTCCCAGCAAATGCTTGAACTTACTCTCCCGAAAGACGTTTCGACTGACTTCAATCCAACGCCATCGCCTGTGCCATAAAGTAATTTTTCGGTGAAGGTGGGCATTAATTTTCGGTGATGATTTTGGAGCACGCCAGCGGCATCAATAAAGAAGATACTATTGTATACCGTTCCATTGCCGGGCCCTTGTTCTACCTTCTCATTGACCCCGATGCAAATATTGATTCTATATTGCCTGCATAATCCGGTAAGTTTTTGAAATTGTATGCTACCCACTGCGATACTATTGTTGTAAAATTGTGAGTAAACCTCTTTCAATGGTTCATTATTCCATTGAGCCACCTCCGGACAATGATCTAACCAGGAAGGATAACCGGACAGCCAGGTTTCCCCCATCACAAGGAGACTCACATTTTTGTTGGCAGCTTCTTTGACGATCGTTTCAAGCTTATCGATACTTTGCTCCAGATTGAGATGGACAGAGCTGAATTGACCGATTCCAATTTTTACGAAATTATCCATTTGCAATGATTGTCAAAAATGCTTCAACTCGCAAATTTTAAAGTCGAATAACGCTATTTCATGAAAGCACAACAAAGTGGAATAAACGGAACCTTGGGATTCAGATTAAAGTGGCTTTGCCAATGCGCTTAAAACCTGTAGTTGTTTGTTTTGAATATAAAGTACGAGTGAAAATTTTCCGAGAGTTAATGCAGGAATTGTCATATCTATCTCACCTTGTTTCTCCAACGGAATAGTTTTGAATGCCACTACAACATTATCGTGATGTAGTTTTCTACCTTGGTTCTCGCCACGGGACACATAATTCTCAACTGTTCTTTCCACAACGGCTAGATTGATAACCTCCGTGCCGGGGTCTGAATCAATGGAATAGCTCAGCTTTAAGAGATCACCGTCTATCGAGAATTGTTTAACACTAATTACATAGACTGGTTTTTTACTCGAGGCATTTTTAATTACTTCCTCGGCTTTATCTTTATTTGAACCTACGAATTCATCTTTGCCATTGATGATCATCTGCGGTGTGTAAATGGATTGCAACTTCATAATGTCAGCATAATTTCTTTGCCGTTCGGTAAACACCCTACTGCTGTACGGATCTTTCCATCCAATGTAGTTCCAGTAGTCAACGTGGAAGGACAGACCGAATACTTGCTTTCCTTCTAAAGCGGATTTACTCAATAGATCCGTTAGATTTTTATCAGCTGCCGGGCAGCTAGAACAACCCTGTGACGTAAACAACTCAATGATAACAGGATTAGATTGCCCGTGTAAATAGATCTGAGAAGTAATTGTTAAAAGGAGTATAAGTAGTTTCATAATGCAATTAACAAGTTTCCTTTGTTAAGACTTGTCGGATGGATGACCCAAGCCAATTTCGAAAAAACTATTGTAAATTGTGCTAAAATAGAAGTATGGCCTACATTAACATAGTACGCAACCTAAAGCCTAATCAACTATCTCTGATCGACCCCACTCAAAAACCATTGAATGATGATGATCGCGTAAATGCGTTGCACCGATTTGAAATCATGGACTCACCATCCGAAGAGCTATTCAGTGCATATACTGAGCTGGCAGCATTAATATTCCGTACACCTATTGCACTGATGTCTTTTATGGATGACAAGTCAGTTTTCTATAAGCAGGCATTTGGCTTTTCAAAAACCGGAAAGTCTGTACCTCGTCATAAAAGCCCATGTTCAATTGCCATCTTGAGGAGCGAAGTTTCTCTTTTTAGATATATCATTACTGACCCTTGTGTAAAGGCTGATGAAAAGATGTTAGCTCAAGAAGGGTATGAATTTTACGCGGGGGCACCTCTTATTACGAAGGATGGATTTAATATCGGCATGCTTGCGGTGGTTGATAAAGTGCCGAGGATATATACGGATGAAGAGCTTGAGCAACTTCGGCAACTAGCCATGGAAGTAATGCTAGAAATAGAATTTCGATTGGAATCCAAACATAAATCTGCCATCCCTGCTCTTAACGAACGCCTTAAAGCACTTCACCGTAGAGTGGAGACGTTGAGAGTTAATTCACTGCCAGGAGACTATTAAACCCATTGAAATTATCCGGTTCGCGAAAAGGATTATCCACATCCTCCATCCACGTATGTTCGTCAATAAAAAACTTATAACGATATTGACCCGCAGGTAGCATGGGTATTTCCCCTTTCCAGCCTCCCTCTTTTCCCGGGGTGAGAAAAAGTACATCACGCGCCCAACCATTGAAGTCGCCCGCCAGTGTAATTTGATAAGCGCCATCATGGTGGATATAGAATTCGATCTTGTTCATCTCCCGGTTGATTAGTGGGGATGAACGAGGTCGTTCTATTTTTTCACGCTTCAAAATATGGATAATGGCCTTTCGGGGATGCACCAAGCCAAACCCTTGACGTGCAGCATCAAAATTGGATAATCGTTTTGCGGTCTTAAAAAGTATGTTTCGCACATCAGCCGGTGTAAGTAAGGGATTGCATTCTAATAATTGAGCCACTACTGAACTTACGATTGGAGTTGCAAACGAAGTACCGTCTACATGCATATAATCTGCAGATATAAATTTTGTTGTCTGTATGCGTTGTTTAAGCTGCTGGCGGAAGTCCGGTAAATTCAATTGTGAAACCGATGATAGGTCGAGTCCTGTTTCTTCTTTAATTTTTATACTATTTTTTGCCAAATATTCTTTAAGCTCTATGTCATTTGACACTGCCAATTTATGCAGCCATTCTGCTTCCTTCTTTTCTTTGGTGCCCGGCAAAATAGGTGCGGCTATCCAAATGGCATGGGCAATCAATTCGGGCTTCATCATTCCATCTAACGTATGGCCGTAGGTGGAGTGATACAATCCTTGTGAACTCGATTGCAATTGATTGGAATCATCTAATCCACCTACAGTAACAACATTAGGTGAGCTGGCAGGAGGCTTTAATTGTCCGTTCAAATCATTTCCTGCTGCAGCCACTACTACTATTCCTGCTTCGACTAGTTTTTCTGCCCATTGACTTACAATACTATCTTTATTGGAAAGCGGAAGGTCGTCTCCTAGCGAAATACTGACAATGCGGATATCATACTTTTTGTGATGGTCAACTACCCATTGAAAGGCAGAAGTAATATTTTCTGTAGTTATCTTCCCATTGTTTGGATTTTGTTCATCGGTGATTTGAACTTTCAATAGAACAAGATCTGCCTCACTGGCGATCCCCTTGTATAATCCCTGACTTGAATATCCATCACCCGCACATACAAC
>JANNRV010000141.1:0-2131 GCA_031401775.1 Bacteroidia bacterium
ACTCGTCTTCACAATGGCTACAAAGGGAAAATTCGGGAGAAGCTAGAGAGTACTGATTTTCATCAGGATAAATTAGAAATTGGATTTGCTCAAATTACCTCCCGACTGGAAAATTTACTTTCAAATCAAGATACTTCAAAGGCTGTATTTTCACTAAAGCTTCTGGAAAAAATAAATCCAGCAGGAATAGGGGGTTGGGTCAATAATCTGATGAAGAATAGTCAGGAAGAAGCCAAGGACTATGCCCAGCGAAGGATGAACGAGTTGAAAGGGCTTTCGGTATCAGAGCGCTATGTGATCAAGATGGATAAGAACAATGAGGCGCATGCAAGCAAAAATGTACTCTCAAAATCAGATTTGCAATTAATCATCAATAGCGGAGGAGACATTACTAAAACAAGAATCATCAGGCTTTCTCGTTCAACAGAAGTGGAAGACAGACAATACGCTGCTGAGTTATTGCTCCACGCTTCGGCAGATGAAAATACATCCTTTTTGATTGAATTACTAAATGATCCTGAGCCTAAGGTCAGGCATACCGCCATTAAAACCTCTATTAAGAAAAATAATAATGAGGTTATTCATGCTGTGATTGAGAACTTGGGTAATTCAATTTATAGCAATCAGGCCATGAACGCACTGGTACTTATTGGTGGTAAGGCGTTGAATCTTTTGGATAGTTCCTTTTACAGGTCGGGGCAAAATACCCAAGTACTTCAAAGAATTATTCAGACGATGGGGAGGATAGGTGGCCAACGAGCGAAAGACTTGTTGTGGAATAAAATAGACTATCCAGATAAGGTGATTGTTTCCCGAGTTCTCTTGTCTTTAGGAGAATGCGGATTTAAAGCTGGAATATCACAGATGACAAGGATTAAGTATGCGATCGAAAGTGATATAGGAGATATAAGTTGGAACTTGGGCGCACTTGATGAAATTGGGAATGACGATAGCACTTCAGAAGTTCGACATGCTTTAGAGCGAGAGATACAAAATGACATTGAGCATATTTATATGCTATTGGCGATGCTCTATGATACCCGCTCCATTCAATTGGTGAAAGAGAACATTGAAAGCGGAACGTCTGAGGGAACCACCTATGCGATAGAATTGCTTGACGTATTCCTCTCAGAACAGTTGAAGCAGCGAGTAATACCCGTATTGGATGACCTGACAGTCGGGGAGAGGATCGCCCGTTTGGAGGCTTTTTATCCGCGCGTACGACTTGATGAAAAATTAGTACTTAAATTTTTAATTAACAGAGATTTCGCACAAACAAACCGTTGGACAAAAGCGTGTGTTCTTCATCAAATAGGCGTCCAGCAAATTGATGATTTTACATTGGACTTAATTGCTCAGATCTTTAATCCAGATCGCATAGTTCGTGAAGTTGCAGCATGGGCCTTATATCAAATCAATCCCGAAATCTATCACGCTAATGTTTCTCGTCTGGGTGACCAAATTCAACAGGAATTGGATTCTGTGGTCACCAAAAGAGGCTTTGATGCCGGTCTTATGTTGTTTGATAAAGCACTTTTCTATCAGAAAATACAGGTTTTTAACGGTATACCAGGTATTACACTTTCCTTCTTGGCAGATATCTCCCAAGTAATAAAGCTCGCAAAGGGGCAGTCAGTAAGCATCGATGAGAAATTGAATAGCTACTTTTTCATCGTTTTTAAAGGCTCAGTCGAATACTACCAGAAAGGAAACTATCATTCAGATTTTCAGGAGGGTCTGTTTATCGGTGAGATGCTTTCTGCTTCTGGATTTATGAATTCCAACCTTATTGTAGCTAAAGAGGACACAGTACTTTTAAAATTGCCGAAGGAATTGTTTTATGAACTTTTGTCTAACAATGTAAAGTTGGCAGACAAGGTTTTGGAATATATTTGAAAAAACCCTATTTTTCAAGGATTTTTTAAGCTAAGCAATTTAGATTGCTATTTTTTAAACTTTAGTTTACTTGTAGGAATAGCTCTAAATGCTGCTCATTTGATTAACTTTCAAATTCATTTCTTTATAAGGGGATGGTTAATTATTCTGTACAAGTAGGTGAATATGAGGACGAATCTCCCGACCTGTTGGTCTCGGGTGGTCGGATAGGGGCAAACCCTTTCCCGGGCCTTCG
>JANNRV010000142.1:0-26796 GCA_031401775.1 Bacteroidia bacterium
AGGAACTTCAATACCAATTGTTCCTTTTCCCGGAATCGGGGCAATGATACGAATGCCCAGCGCTGCTAAACTCAAGGCAATATCATCCTCCAGGTTTTTAATGCGAGAAATTTTGATTCCTGCTTCCGGAACAATTTCATAAAGTGTTACCGTGGGGCCAATGGTAGCTTTGATGCTGGAAATACCAATTTTAAAATTGGTGAGCGTTTCCAGAATTTTGTCTTTGTTCTGAGTCAACTCCTCCTGGGTTACCTGAACTTTACCAGTTTCATATTCATTCAGTAAATCAAGAGGAGGAAATTTGTAACCGCTTAAGTCCAGTGTTGGATCATAGGCACCATGTTCATCTACCAATTGTTCTGCCAATACATCAGTGTCTGATTTTGGTTCTTCAATTGTAAATAATGGTTCTTCTTTTTTTGCTTGCTTTTCTACTTCCAACTTTACGGCTGGAATAGGTTCTGGTATTAAATCCGGTTGCTTTACGTGCATTACAAGCTCTGGTTCTTCTCCTTTTATCGATTGGTCTGGCCAATTGTCACGATCATCAGTATAGGCAGGTACACTTCCATCATCAGGAAGAAAAGCATCATTGCCCATGGGCTTAGGATCTTTTATCTGAAAGGCATTGATGGCGGTAACATTGAAGAAGTAGATAATAAATATGAAAAGCGATAGAACGAGAATCAAAAACGTTCCCCATCCAAACAGTCCATCAGACAGCCGGGCAAGTTCATAGCCCAATCCACCACTTAAGAAACTAACTTCCGTTACTCCTGAAATACTGTGTGTGACGTAGCCCAGCAAAAGGCTTAACCACAGTCCGATGAAAACAGAAAAAATAAAGACAGAGAATATGGGAAAAAGATAGCGTTTGAATACCAGCCTAAAACCCAATAGGAAAAATAGCGGAGGAATAAAAAAAGCAGAAATACCCAGCCATCTAAAAATTACATAGTGCGAAGTAATGGCGCCATAAAGTCCAAGCCAGTTGTCCGCCTCTCTCCCCGACTCTATTACACCAGTGTCACCCAAAGCCTCTACAACACTCTGATCCGCCTTGCCCGTAAAGAGATAGGAAATAAAGGCCGTAAAAAGGTAAAGTGACGTGATCAGCAAAAAGAATCCTGCTGCCAACGCAAAACGAGGATCTTTAAAGAAGTCGAAGTTGAACTTGGATTTGGACTTCCCCTTTGTCTTTTTTTCCTTTTCCGGTTTCTTGAAGGTATTGGACTTGTAGGTGTTTTCTGCCATTCAGTTTAAAAAGTACCCAAAACTAAGGAAAACGCTCCAGAAACTTATAATCTCGAACCTTATTCAATTTATGGCAACCAAAATAATTAAACAACCCGCCAGCGGAGCAACAGCTACCCTTGACACCAACCGCAGTTGGTCCTGAACTATGCTAGAAAATTATCCGTCTACAATCGCTTGCAATATGAGATCAGCCCTTGCTTTTTTGAATATGATAATTAATGATATTTTATTCCAAAAGCCTTCTTAGCTTTATAAGGATGAAATCATTTCTTTACACTTCTATTTTTATAATTGGAGTGAGTTGCTCACCGGGAAACAATCCACCTAACAAAGAAGGCGGGACATCTTCTGACAGTACGGAAAGCAATCATTTAAACCAAGCCCAAGATTCATTTGGATCAAAAGCCGAACAGGACACAAGTGCATTCCAAAGTTTCATTCGCTTATTTGATAATTCTGGTACAGAAATCAGAGACTCCACTCTTACTTCTTTAATGATAGAGGCAAGTGAAGTTGGCCGATATACGACTCAAGAATTCTTGGATGATGACCCTGCCTATCTCGTCCTGTTTCTTCATTTCAATCCTGTTGGCCCTGGGGTAAATGAGTTACACGCTGCCTCCTTCACAAAAGATGGAACGTTAACAGAAGAATCTTTACTTGGAAGCTCCTACCCTTCTTCAGGACCGGATGGAGGAGGCGAGGATTATAGCTACCAATACGATAAAACGCGCAATCTTCTCACATTAACGAATTCGAACATTGACTGGGATGAACAATCTCAAGAAGAAATTGCAAAAGAGGAATTTTACTACTTTGAGCTGACAAGAAATGGAAATCTCGTGAACCCACGTCAATATCCGGAAGTTTCAGAAAGAATGCTGGAAAAGGCAGAGTTATCCAACAAGACAAAAGATGAACTTAAAACTATGCGCAATGAAGTATTCGCCTGGTATGGCTACATCTTTAAGAATGAATCGCTAAAAAATTACTTCTCAACTAAAGCATGGTACACTCCTCAATTTATCAATGTTGATAATAAATTAAGCGCTATAGAGCGCGAGAACATTATATTGATCAAAACCATTGAAGATTCAAAATAAGAGCTAACTAACTAACCTATGAAGTCAGCACTCTATTCTTTACTCCTCATCATCTCTCTTAGTTGCTCATCAGGTAAAAAAGAAGAATCTACAACTGACAGTACAATAGTAGCTACCGATACTACCCCGTTATATGCTTCACCAGTTTACCGTCCCGGGCCTGCTCGCAATTTTCCAACTTTTTCATCCTATCCCATTACCGAAAATGAACTCGAAATCTCAATCACAGAAGCTCTCGCTGAACTATTGAACCAATACGATACGGGTAAATATAAATCGATTCGAAGTGATTACTCACTCTACTATAAAGTGGCTTCAGATTACGAAGGTGATTCGCTGGATACCAGTGAATCAGAAACAAAGACCTGGTACTTTAACCGTTATAATCAATTAAAAGCGTACACCGTTGTTTACGAAGAAAAAATAGGATCAAGTGTTTCTGACCCCAATAGCGGTTCGAGAATTGGCACAAGCCACACTATTATTTACCTATTCTCTACAAACGCTAAAGACCGCCCAGTGCTCATTGGCGTTTATGACGACAAAGATGAATCCTATCAAATGGCCGTTACCTCTCGGAAGCGTTTCCTAACTTCTAAATGCCCGCAATGTGGTGTAAGCATGAGCTATGAGACTGAACCAACGAATGAACTTGAAATACTCAATGAAGACTATGTCTCCAGCCTATCCGACACATTCTTTAGTGACTATAATTTTCTTGTCGAAAAGCTAAAAGGTGCAGAGGCGCAAAGAAGCGGTGATGGTTATCTTGTTCAGGAGGAGCAAGTAAGTACCGCAGGAATTCCTTACTCACTTTCGTACTACATTGATCAATCACTCTTTGATCAATTTTTGAAAGCAATGAATCCATAGGAAAAATATATCTCACAATTCATAACTAGTCACTTATTTAAAAACAATGACTAACTTAGTGAACCTAAATCTAACCTATGCTACCTTTACTTGTCATTCTCGCCCTCGCTCTCTTAATCGGTATTTTTTTGATCACAATTTTCAACCGACTGGCCAAAGCGAGGGTATTAACCGAAGAAGGTTGGAGCGGCATTGGCACCTTTCTACAACAAAGAAATGATGTGATCCCCAACCTCGTAGAAGTGGTAAAAGGTTTTGCTGGTCATGAAAACAAAACCCTGATCGATGTGATCAAGGCTCGTAATGAATCAATCAGTGCACTAACACCCGAGGCACAAATCGAGGCTGCCAAGCACATGGGCCAGGCGATGCTAAATTTTAAAATGCTCACCGAGCAGTATCCTGAACTAAAGACCAACGAGAATTTTTTGAGCCTGCAAAGTAAGTTGGATGAAATGGAAGAGAAAATAAGTCAAAGCCGCAGGTACTACAATGGCACTGTGCGCGACTACAATCAACTACTGGTAGTGTTCCCCAATAATCTGGTGGCAACTTCATTTGGGTTTAAAGCTGCCGTATTCTTTCAGGAAGATATAGAGGCAAGGACGGCCCCCAAAATTAAATTCTGATCGAACTTATCCTTAATGCGAAGAAAGAAAATGAAAATTCTCTTCCTTATTTTTTTTGCCCTTACGACTCCGCTGCTCCCGGCTCAAGATATAACTTTCACAAAGTCCTCCGCAAAACTCTTTACGAGTGAAGAAATGCGTCAAATGATTCGGGAGGCTGCCTTTGAGAGGGTGAAAGAATACCATGTGCCACGCTCGATTTTTGATTCGAGGTATGCGATGCTCGAAAATCAATTCCTGACAACTGCCGGACCAAAAATCGTAAAGGCATTCACCCGGGCAGAAAAGACAGGCGCAGGTAATGGCAAGGAGCAAATGATAGCCGACTATAAGCTTGAATTGAAGATCGTAGCGGCCGATGTAGTAATGCGTAATCGCACTTTTCAAGATTTGGTCGTGGTGGATCAAACCGATCGGATTTTGAAATTCTTCAGCGATATCAAAATAAAGAAAAGTGGTTTGATAGACGTAACAGAGCACATCACCATCTACAATGGCAACGGTGAGCAAAGTTGGCCCTATAGGAACTTATTTCCCGAAGCCGAACGAAAAGTAAACGATGATATTCAGCATGGACTCGTCAGGGATTTTCCTACTATCTATGAAGATAAGCAAGGCTTTCGGGTGAAGATGCCTTTTCGGGTAAAGTCCATTTATCGAAACGGTAAAGAAGAAGAATACATATCAAAAAATTTGGATAACGGACTGCGCTTACTGCTGGGAAGCGCCTCGGTGTATCTACCCGAAGGAGTCTATGAGTATATTATTTCCTATGAAACATCGAATCAACTCGTCTTCCATGCCGATAAGGATGAGTTGTATTGGAATGTAAATGGAACAGGCTGGGTGTTCACTTCCGATAGTGTAAGTAGCAAGATTACTTTTCCTGCCGATGCAAAGATTTTTGAAAATGCATGCTATACAGGAGCGCAAGGATCTACTGAAAGAATCTGTATTGGTCGTTTGCTAAACGACAGCACTATATTCTTTGCTACAACGCAACAACTCAATGCGTATGAAGGATTGACGATTGCGGCCGCTATTCAAAAAAATGTACTTGCCTCCCCAACCTCTACTGAAAAATTTATAGATTTCTTAACTGCAAATTGGCCTATTCCGTCAATATTTTTAGTCCTCCTTTTGATATTCCTTATCAACCTGCGGAATTGGTTGAAGTTTGGAAAAGATCCCGCACAAGGAACCATCATTCCGCGCTTCGAACCACCCAAGGATATCAGTGTGGCCGATGCCGGTTATATCTATTATCAGAAATACAAACCGGAGCAATTCAGTGCTGCTTTGATTGATCTTGCCGTTAAAAAAGGGATCACCATTGATGTGGGGAAAGATGGGGTTATTTTTAAGAGTACTATTTATACTTTTAAAAAAGGTAGCAACACCAAGGCTCCGTTGAAGGATTTTGTCAGACAAGCTTACAATTGGGATATCGAAAAATTGTATGGACTCAAGGCTACCAGCACCTATAACTCATCCATCGAATCGCTGAATGATGAACTAAAAGCTCATTTGGAAAAAAACTTTCAAAGTGACTCCGTTTCGAATGAAAAGAAGAAAGGTTTCTTTGCCATGAATTCAAATGCTGCATTACATGGTTTTTTCTATCTTTTCGTACTTGGCTTTGCTTCGTTATTTGTACCATCCACACTTAGCATCAACATTGTCATCGCAACCCTATTCGCGTTTGGATTCGTAACACAATTTATTTTCTATAAAATAATGCCCGCTTATAGCAAAGAGGGCCGGAAAATGATGGACGAGCTCTTGGGATTCAGAATGTATCTGGCCACGGCCGAAGAGAGACGTTTTAATAAACTCAACCCACCGGAAAAGAATATAGAATTATTTGAAAAATTCCTCCCCTACGCCATTGCGCTCGAGTGCCAGAATGAATGGGCAAATAAATTTGAAGAAATATTAAAAGTAGCCATCGCCAACAATAGCTACCATCCTACCTATTACAGTGGCGATATGAGCAGAGACATGTCGTTTTCCTCAATCAGCGATGGAATATCAAGCGGACTATCGAACACCGTGGCTTCCGCATCAACGGCTCCCAGCTCCAGTTCAGATGGTGGTGGAAGTTCAGATAGCGGAAGTTCAGGTGGAGGAGGTGGTGGTGGTGGCGGAGGTGGCTGGTAGCAGTCAAGCATAGTTCTTCCCTATTCCGATACAAATTGCTACTTTCATTTTTTTATTTTCCCCTTATAACACCATGAGAATTGGACGTATTTCTCTCCTGTTTGGATTTGCTTTCCTTTCAGCCAGCGTGGGGTACTCCCAAGGGCCTGCATTTGAGTGGGTCGTCAGCATTGGCGCTGCAGCTACATTCTCTGGCGGGTATGGTATTGGCCATGATGATCTTGGCAATGTCTATGTAGCCGGACGCTTCACGGGCACCGCTGACTTCGATCCAGGACCTGGTACCACCAGTCTTATCTCTGCCGGGGCCCTGGATGCCTACATTACCAAGGTGGACGCAGGGGGAAATCTTGTCTGGGCAAGAAGAGTGGGTGGCCCCAATGACGACTATAGTCTTGACATGTTTGTAGACGATGGCGGAAATGTTTATGCCACTGGCGCGTTCAGCGGCACGGCAGACTTTGATCCTGGGCCAGGAACTTTCAACTTATCTTCTGCCGGCCTCTTTATTGATGACATCTTCGTGTTGAAGCTAGATACCGATGGGAATCTGGCTTGGGCAAGAAAAATAGGAGGTGCCGATTTTGACTTCGGAAGATCCATAACAGTAAGTTCGGCAGGTAATGTTTTTATCACCGGCAACTTCCGGGGAACGGTGGATTTTGATCCAGGCCCAGGGACAAGCGTTCTCACCTCAGTTTCAGGCGGTAACGACATCTTTGTTTCCAAGCTGGATGCTTCCGGCAATTTTGTCTGGGCCAGACGAATGGGTGGCAGCAGCAGTGACATTGGTTACGCTGTGACGGTGGATGCTGCGGAGAATGTATTCACTACGGGTTCCTTCAGCACAACTGCAGACTTCGACCCAGGTTCTTCCGTATTTAACCTGACAGAAGTTAACAATGGCGACATCTTCATTTCAAAACTTGATGCAGCCGGAAACTTTGTTTGGGCCAAGGGCATGGGTGGAACTTCTTCTGACATTGGTTATGGCGTTCAAGTAGACAATGCCGGAAATGTCTACACTACCGGCTATTTTGAAAGCATATCTGATTTTGATCCCGGCCCAGGAACTGCTAGCCTGGTTTCAGCCGGATTCAATGATGCGTTCATCTGTAAACTTGATGTCAACGGAAACTACTTATGGGCAAAGGGCATGGGTGGTACCAGCGATGAAGAAAGTAGCGGCCTTTCCCTTGATGAGTACGGCAATGTTTATGCCACAGGAGGTTTTGAATCCACGGTGGACTTCGATCCGGGCCCTGGCACATTCAATCTCACTCCAGTGGGATCCGGAGACGGCTTTGTTGTAAAACTGAATGGTTCCGGTGATTTTGTCTGGGTCCAAGCGTTTGGCGGCCTCGGGCGTCCTACGCCCGAAGGAATTGATGTGGGTAGCGATGGATCAATTTACACCACCGGGTACTTTAGCGGCACCGTTGATTTTAATACCGGGTCTGGGGTATCCAATGTAACGGCAGCAGGATCAAATAATACTTTCATTCATAAGATGCGCGAGGCCAATTTCATCACCCAATGGAACCTTGCCACCGCAGGCTCTGGTGCTACACAACTATCTTTTGGCACGGCTACCAGTGGTGGTTCAGTTAACTACACCTGGCAAGAAATTTCACCCGGTAGTGCATCCGGCAGTGGCACTTGGATGGGTTCACCTCTCTTGATATTGGGGTTACCGCCTGGAGCTACTATTAGATTGCAAATAGCCCCCACCAACTTCCAACAGATCATTATCAATAATGGAGCAGACCGCAACAGGCTTACCCGTGTAGAACAATGGGGCACCACGGCCTGGACAAGTATGCAAGATGCATTTAATGGTTGCACAAATCTGCAAGTAACCGCCACCGATATACCTAATCTGACGGGGGTTGCTGATATGTCAGGAATGTTTCACGCATGCGCTAACTTGAATTCACCAAGCAACATTAATACCTGGAATACTGCTACAGTTACTAATATGCAGCGAATGTTTGAACAGGCAGATGCCTTTAACCAAAACATTGGAGCGTGGAATACAGGGGCGGTTACTACTATGCGGGAAATGTTTTACGATGCAATTGCATTTAATCAATACATCGGGGCCTGGAATACAGCGGCTGTTACTGATATGGAACATATGTTTTTTGGTGCGGATGCCTTTAACCAATACATCGGGGCATGGAACACGGGTTCGGTTACAAATATGTTTGGGATGTTTAAGGCGGCAATCCTTTTTAATCAATATATCGGGGCATGGAACATAGGTGCGGTTACAACTATGAATGGTATGTTTTCCGGGGCAAGTACCTTTAACCAAAACATCGGGGCCTGGACTTTAAATCCGGCTGTTAACCTGAGTTCTATGTTTGGCTTTAGTGGCATGGATTGCAATAATTATTCGGCCACATTAATAGGATGGAGCGCCAACCCACTTACCCCTATTGGCAGAACACTAGGGGCTACTGGAAGGCAATACGGCACTGATGCCGTAGCCGCAAGAAATAATTTGACCGTAACAAAGGGCTGGACCATTACGGGTGATGCACCGTCTGGTGGCGTTTGTATAAACAATAACTTCGTTACGGTTTGGAACCTTGCCACCGCAGGCTCTAATGCTACCGAATTATCTTTTGGCACAGGTACGAGTGGCACAGTTAACTACACCTGGCAGGAAATTTCACCCGGTAGTGCAATAGGCAGTGGCACTTGGAGTGGCGCAATACTTACCATCTCAGGTTTACCCACTGGCGCTACTATCCGTTTAGAAATAGCACCCACCAACTTCCGACAAATCATTATCAACAATGGAGCAGACCGCAACAGACTTACCCAAATAGAAAATTGGGGCAGCACGGCATGGATAAGTATGCTTAATGCTTTTAGGGGTTGTTTCAATCTGCAAGTAACGGCCACCGATGTTCCTAATCTATTGGGTGTTTCCAATATGTCAACTATGTTTTCAAACTGCCCCAACTTGAATTCACCAGCCAATATCAATACTTGGAATACAAGTGCTGTTACCAATATGAATCGGGTGTTTTTTCAGTCAGGTGCTTTTAACCAAAACATTGGCTCTTGGAATACTGCTGCTGTCACTAATATGTCTGAAATGTTTTATCAAGCTAGTGCCTTTAACCAAAACATCGGATCGTGGAGTACGGCTACTGTTACTAATATGTTCGGTATGTTTAATGGTGCAATTACCTTTAACCAAGACATCGGGGCGTGGAATACGGGAGCAGTTACCAATATGTCAACTATGTTTCGGCAAGCAACCGTCTTTAATCAAAACATTGGCTCGTGGAATACGGCAGCGGTTACCAATATGTCACAAATGTTTACTACTGCAATTGCCTTTAACCAGGACATCGGGGCGTGGAGTACGGGGGCGGTTACCAATATGTCAAATATGTTTAATGCTGCAATTGCCTTCAACCAAGACATCGGCTCATGGAATACAGGGGCTGTCACAACGATTCAAAGTATGTTTTGGCAAGCCTTTGCTTTTAACCAAAATATTGGCTCTTGGAATACCGCGGCAGTTACCGATATGATTGGTGTGTTTAGCAGTGCACCGGCCTTTAACCAAGACATCGGCTCCTGGAATACGGCAGCGGTTACCGATATGTCGGGTATGTTTAGCAATGCAACGGCCTTCAACCAAAACATAGGCTTCTGGAATACGGCAGCGGTTACTCAAATGCTAAATATGTTTGCGAGCGCAAGCGCCTTTAATCAAAACATAGGGACGTGGACATTGAATCCATTGGTTAGCATGACCAACATGCTTAACAATAGTGGTATGGATTGCAATAATTATTCTGCCACATTGATAGGTTGGAGTGCCAATCCATTAACTCCTAGTAATAGATCACTAGGGGCCATAGGAAGGCAATACGGCACCAATGCCGATGCTGCAAGAATTAATTTGGACATAGCAAAGGGATGGACAATTACAGGTGATACACCATCTGGTTCTTCTTGTGTAGCCTCATGCGTACCAGCCAGTCAACACAATGCCCTCATTGCCCTTTACAACTCAACTGATGGCGATAACTGGACGAATACATTAGCTAATAATGCTAAGTGGACCGGTGCTGATGAAAGTACGTGGTTTGGAGTAACTGTGAACAGCTGCAATATCACTGAAGTATCATTGGGTAATAACAATCTAACGGGCTTTATCCCGACAGAAATCAAAAATCTTCCAAACCTCACCAATCTTGCCTTGTCAGAAAATAAATTATCAGGTGGAATTCCGGTTGAGCTGGGCAACTTGGCTTCTCTTCGATATTTAGATTTGTTGTCAAACCAATTAACAGGCACAATTCCAGATCAATTGGGAAATATAACTACACTCGAAGGATTGAATCTGTCTGATAATCTGCTTTCGGGTACAATACCAATTTCACTTGGAGGACTTCCCATCTTATCCTTTTTGGAAGTCTACTCGAATCAACTTACCGGAACAATTCCTGATCAGCTAGGCAATGCATCCTCCATGGCATTTATGCGATTGTCTGATAACAAGCTTACAGGATCAATTCCGTCTTCTTTTGGAAACCTCACACAGCTCTTTCTTCTGGATCTCGAACAAAATCTTTTGACGGGGCCCATCCCAACAGAATTTGGCAATTTGACTTTACTTAGATTCCTGAATCTCTATAGCAATCAGCTTACAGGATCCATTCCAGCTACGTTCGGAAATCTTATCAACCTGGAGACGTTAAATATTTTTACCAATCAACTGAGTGGAACTCTACCAATTGAACTTGCGCTATGCACTCAGTTAAAACACCTTGAAGTGGCAGAGAACCTTTTTACCGGCACGCTTCCTATAGCCTATCAAAGCCTCGTTAATCTGGAGATCTTTCAAATCAACAACAATAGTTTTACCGGACCTGTACCCATTGAATACCTGGCCTGGACCAATATTAAAGATTTGTATCTATCAAACAATCAGCTTGACGCACTTCCAACATTTCCTCCTGCTCTCATCACCAATCTTGCGGTTGAAAATAACAATCTCGAATTTGGCGATCTCGAATCCAATATTGGAACGACAGGCTATGTCTACTCTCCACAGAAAAATCTGGCTGGAGGAACCGCTTCGATATGCGAAGGAACCACATTAACAATTTCATTTTCCACATCGGGTACAGCCAATAGTTACCAATGGTTTAAAGAGGGGGCATTGATTAGTGGTGCCACATCGGCAACATACTCCAAAAACAATGCAACGTTATCCGATGCAGGAAATTATACGGTACAAATTACCAGTTCCCTAGTTCCAGGGCTTGCACTGCAATCGGATAATTTTATAGTGAGCATAAGCACTTTAGCCAAGCCTGTTATAATTACATCCAACTGTACGGCAACGTCCGCAACACTTTCCGGACCGGCAGGGTTAAGTATTTATGCTTGGTCAAACGGAGCTAATACTCAGCAAATTTCAATAACATCACCCGGCAGCTATACCCTGACTATAACGAATGGTAGCGGATGCGTGAGTGTGCCTTCTGATGCAACAACATTCACGGCTACTTTCTGCAACCAGCCTCCTGTAATAACTACAACTTCCATCAGTACAACCGTAGAGGGAACTGTAACAGTGCTCTTATCAAGTTTGCTCAGTGACCCCGATGGTAATCTCGACCTATCAACATTAAAAATAGTTAAACAACCTACTAGCGGTGCGACAGCTTCCCTTGATGCCAGCTCGCAATTAATCCTCAACTATGCCGGAAGGCTCTTTTCAGGAACAGACGAACTTACCATTGAAGTCTGTGATTTTTCAGGGCAATGCGTTCAGCAAGTCCTGGCCGTAGAGGTGATTGGTGACATTACTATCTACAACGGCATTTCTCCCAACGGAGATGGCTTGAACGATACCTGGCTAATCCTATACATTGATGTACTTACAGAAACAAAAGAGAACAAAGTATTTGTTTACAACCGCTGGGGTGATGTAGTCTTTGAAGCAGAAAATTATGACAACAAAGACATCGTCTTCAAAGGCCTGAACAAAAGTGGTAATGAACTTCCTTCCGGTACGTATTTTTATAAGATTGAGTTTGGCAGCGGGAGAAAAACGCTTACCGGGTACCTCGCGGTTAAAAAGTAACCCATCTGAGATTCTTAAGGCCTACCAGTCCTCTTTTCCTACATTTTGTATAGTACATTTTGTATAGTTTTCATATCATTCGCAGGAAGACCCAATGGGGGTGAAGACGGATTGGGATTATTCATTATAGATGGGTTCATAGGATTAGGTCACTCTTAGTCACCCTTCGACAGACTAAGGATGACAGAGAAGCTCAAAAAAAACCTCCGCAGTCTGACCGCAGAGGTTTTCATTTAGCGATGTGTCGCATTACAAATTGGGTTTGGTGAAGCGAAGTTTTTGTACTTGTTGGTGCTGCTGGCTTTGGAAGCCAAACGCGCTACGCATGTAGGTCTTTACTGCCGTTGCCGTTTTCACCAGGTTGTTGGGTGCGATGTAGTAAACGGTGTTGCGTTTAATACGCGCTTCTTCCAACCGGATCTCCGCCTCTGTCACCGCCTTGTTCAGACCGAACAGATCAGATCGCATTTGCTCCAGGCCTGCCAAGGTAAGTTCCGCTTCATTCGGGCTGTAGCTTGGTTCTGAAGCTGCGGTCTTCACGAGCCTGTCAAAGTACTCGGCTATGGTAACGAAACCCTTACTGTAAGAAGAACGCGCCTCGGGCTTTTCTTCATTTGGTTTGGTTGCATCAACCACCGGTGGCTTTGAAATTCGTGCACCGTAGATTCTGCGCTTGCTGTTCAGGGCATCGGCCAGCAACAACTCGTTGGCTCCGGATGCTTTCAGCATGCCATAGACACGCGCACTGAGCGTGCGTATTTTCCGGAACCCCAGCTCGCGCTCGTTGGTTGCCTTGTCGTAAGTCGACTGTGCTTCCTTCACTCTTTCCCAGGATTGTTGAGCGATGTTCATTAAGGTGGCCATCACATTCACCTGGAGGTTTTGTTGTCCGGGGTTATAGGTTCCTCCCAACCCGGTGCAGATGCCCGTGAGCTTCCCAAAGGCTTGCATGTTTTTTACGTGTGACATAACAGTGTTTGTTAGTGTTATAGGCACATACACGATGCACGTTTTACTATGTTTTATTTTTTTCAACTATTTTATAAACTATATATTTTACGTGTGATGAAACCCAAAACGCACTGGCACGTTTGCATGCTTTTTTTCATGGAAAAGTCTCCATTTATGAAAAATAAAGTTGAATGAAATCCGTACCGATGCGAGAGTGCGATCGGCCAGTGTTAAAGTGTAATGAGTACGGTCCATTTCACGGACGGCCGATGCTCCAGTGCGATGAGAACGGTGCATTTCGCGGACGACCGATGCTCCAGTGTAATGAGTACGGTGCCTTGCACGGACGGCCGATGCTCTAGTGCGATGGGTACGGTACATTTCGCGGAAGGCCAATGCTCCAGTGTAATGAGTATTTCCGTGCTGTCAGGTCTTCCGACCTGACACTGCAGGAAATATTGTCAGGTCGGAAGACCTGACGACACAGTAAAAGTTACGCTCCACTACTACTTCATTCAGCGTTTACTCCACAAAATCCTGTTCACACCAAATCTATTGCTTGTACTCCGAGCCCGAAGTGTCTACGGTGTTTACGCTAAGATTCTGATTCAAGGTGAATCAAATCCTGTTGATGTTCTAAAAATTTCTCTTTAATTTTAGTATAAATATCCGACCATGAAAACCGGAGATAAAATTTTGGAACTGCTTGCAGAATACCTTCAAAAGACAGACAGAACACTGGAGCGAATGGAGAAGACTGATAAAAAGATAGATTTGGCTTATGATGTTTTAGTTAAACATTCTGAAGAACTAATTTCCTTACGAAAGGAAACGGAGGAGCTTCGCAATGAATCTCTTAGTCTACGAAAGGAGTCTTTGAAACGAGAAGTCCAGCAAGAGGCTCTGTTAAAAGAAATATTCTCTATTTCCAGAAGGGTCTCTAATCTGGAAGATAAAAAGTAGTACTTTCCGTGCTGTCAGGTCTTCCGATCTGACACTGCAGGAAATATCGTCAGGTCGGAAGACCTGACAACACAGTTAGTCTGCTTGCCCTCTCCGGCCAGAGAGGGAGCTTCAGCAATCAGCTAAATGACAACCTTGGATGGGTGAGGCATCGGGCTTCAATTCTGGCTATTCAAAAAATCATCCCACTCATTGCGATTGTAGCCGGAATTGTCGCGGAGGAAAATAGCATAAGAGGGTTTGAAGGGCTTATGATTCAAAGTCATCCCCGCCTCTTCCGGTGTGTCGTTGCCCTTGCGTGCGTTGCACCGCTTGCAGGCGGTTACTAAGTTAGACCAGGTATGCTTGCCTCCTTTTGAACTGGGCAACACATGATCTAGCGTAAGATCTTTTCGGGTACTACAATATTGACATTCAAAATTATCGCGTTTGAAAATATTTTGCCGGGTAAGATTAACGCCCTGATAAGGGGCGTTTACATAGCGGTTTAGTCGAATGACCGAAGGCATGGCAAAACTTTGGGTAACAGACCGCAGCTTATGCCCGTTGGCAGGACGCACCATCTCGCTCTTGTTCAAGTATACAAGAATGAACGCCCGCTCTACAGAGCACACCATTAAGGGACTAAAATCCTGGTTCAATACCAATACCCTGTTGTTCATACCTTGGAAAGATAAAGCCAATCTTTGTGGTTTGCAAGGTCAGCCGGTAACAGGTAAGCGGTGATCGGTAGTCCAGTACACAACTGATTACTGATTACCGAACACCCGATTACCGATTTACCGATTACTATTCTTAAAGAAGAATGCGTCTGAAACCGGAAAGGTGATGGGTGTAGATTTTTGTTTCTGCATCGAGAATACCCTCTTCATATAGGTGATCAATCCGCACACGGCCGGAGGCGTGGATGATTTTTTCTTCCTCCAGTACAATACCAACGTGATTGACTTCTCCTTTTCTGTTTTGAAAGAAGGCAAGGTCTCCGGGAAGGGCATCTCCTATTGAAGTGCTGCTTTTGCTATGTAAACATTGATGTGCAGCGTCTCGTGGAAGGGCATAGCCAACGATCTTAAAAACCAACTGAACCAATCCTGAAGCATCAATACCAAACGGACTTTTGCCTCCCCATTGGTAGGGGGCATTCACATATTTTAAGGCGATTGATTTGAGAAATTCAACATCACGTCTTTGTCCCAAACTCTTGGCCTCTCCATTAAACGCCAATTGCTCCTCCATTTTGAAGAGTTCAGAATTGGAGATAGGAACAATGCTTCCCATGACGATGGTCAGCGGGCTCTTCTTATAAAGTAGGCTCGATGCAATGTCCATTGTGATTTTAAAGTCTGCCTGATTGATCTGTTCAAAATACTCTGGTGTGATCGCATGGTGTTGTTTGGTATCAATCCATCCCTCGGTCCGATCTGAAAAAATCACAATGTGCAGCCATTTTTTATCGGGTGATAGGGATTGCACATGATAGTGATCTCCAAATAATAACTGAGTGATCTGTTCCGATGAATCAGAAGCATCCTTTCGGACAGGCACGATGGCTAATCGACAAACTCCATAATCAATGATGTCATTTCCCATGTTGTCCTTATCCCAATTTAATTCTGTTCAATTCTCTTTTAAGGTCTTTCTCTTTGATTGTATTTCGCTTATCGTGTGTCTTTTTTCCTCTACCCAGGGCAATCTCCAGCTTGGCAAAGCCACGGTCATTGACAAACAGACGAACGGGGATAAGACTTAGTCCCTTCTCTTCTACCTTACCTTCCAGTTTAGCAATCTCCGATTTTTTAAGCAACAGTTTCCGCTCGCGTGTTCCTTCATGATTGTAGTGTGTACCCTGTGCATAGGGACTGATGTTAATACCCTTGACGAAAATCTCTCTGTCTTTCACATAACAATAGCCGTCTTGCAAATTCACTTTCCCTTCGCGAATGGACTTAATCTCCGTACCCCGAAGGATCATGCCGGCAATAAATTTATCCAGCAACTCAAACTGATAAGAAGCCTGTCGGTTCTTTATATTCACATCATTTGAAAATCGATTCTTCTTTTCCATATTTTTCAGCTACGTCTGCCAAGCGATTTCAAAAATTCTTTTTACACAAAAAATAATTAAGCAAGTCATTTCGAAGGAGGAACGACTGAGAAATCTACTTTAAGGAGATCCTATTGGTAGATTTCTCGCTCACGCTCGAAATGACCTCGACTATTTTGAGTAACATCAATTATTTTAACTCTTCTTTGTAAATAACTCCTTTAGTTTTTCTTTTCTCAACATTTTCTGGCCCGTAGTACCAACCGCTATTACACGATCTCCGGACCTTGCTTCAATAGCACAAGTAAGTTCATTTCCCTGGATTTTAATTACCGTGGCCGTGACCACAATTTCCTCGCCTTCAAAGGCCGGACTTCGATGTTCGATGCTTAAAAAGGTTCCGACTCCCTCCTCATGGTCTTCTTTCATTTCGATAAAAAATAAACGTGAAGACCATTCAAAATCACGGGCCAGTGAAAACGTAGAGTATACAGCATGAAGCACTTCACCATGAAAGGCAGCTAAGTCGGCTGATGTCACCACCTTCTTATACACTTTCTTATCCCCTGCTTTAAAAGCTAATTTCATTGGATAGATAAATTAGGAATGGGAGCCACACTCAAATCTGAAAACATTTTTCTTAAAAATTTGTAATGAGCTGCCATGGCCACCATCGCTGCGTTATCTGTGCAATATTCAAATTCAGGAATAAAAACCTCCCATCCTAGTGACTTGACTCGAAGCATGAGTTCGTGGCGCAATCCGGAGTTTGCCGATACACCTCCTGCAATAGCTATGGATTTAATCCCCGTTTCACGGCTTGCTTTTTCCAGTTTATCAAAAAGCATTTTGATCAATTGGCGTTGGAGGCTGGCGCAAATATCATTGAGGTTTTTTTCAATGAATTGAGGATCTTTCTCCTTCTCCTTGCGAAGGAAATAAAGAAAGGAAGTCTTAATGCCGCTGAAGGAAAAGTCAAGTCCTGGCATCACCGTCTCGGAGAATTTGAAAGTGAGTGGATTACCCTGTTTAGCATAGTGATCAATCAACGGGCCGCCCGGATAAGGTAAGCCCATCAGCTTAGCCGCTTTGTCAAAAGCTTCACCTGCCGCATCATCCTGTGTTTCTCCAATTACTTTCATGACAAGATAATCTTCGACAAGAACAATTTGTGTATGCCCTCCGCTTACGGTAAGACATAAGAACGGAAAGGCCGGCTTTGGATCGGCAATGAAGTGCGCGAGGATGTGTGCCTCCATGTGATTGACTTCGATCAAGGGAATACCCAGCGCCAAAGCCATGCCTTTGGCAAAAGAAACTCCCACGAGCAGGGAGCCCATTAATCCTGGTCCTTTTGTAAACGCAATCGCATCTAATTGCGATGCGCCTATACCTGCAGTAGAAATTGCTTCGTTTACTACATGAACAATATTTTGCTGATGTGCCCGGGATGCCAGTTCGGGCACTACACCGCCATATTTCTGGTGCACATTTTGCGAGGCGATAACATTATTAAGTACCTTGCCGGTGCTGATAATGGCAGCGGAAGTCTCATCACACGAGGACTCGATAGCAAGGATAATGGGATGCATTTTGCAATGAATGAATTGGCAAGTTATTAAAATTACGACTCTCCGGTGGCTGCGAAGAATTATACTTTACGGTCTCTTCTCCCTCGTGCTTTTTATTGTCCTCGGTTTTGCCATTTTACAAATTCCGGCAGTTCAGGAAAGCCTCATCGGCCGGCTAACACGAAACTTCTCTTCGGTAACAGGGTTCAAGGTCACCTTTGACTCGTTCTATCTGGTTTGGTATGATCGATTGCAACTTGAAGGACTCAATGTAGAGGACCCTGAAAAAAATAGCATGATTGGTGTCCGGAAACTCTATGTGAATTATTCTATTACCAGTTTGCTAAAAGGCAACAACATTAACATTGATGCTGTAGAAATAGATGGTGCCAAAGTGAACCTGATCACCATTGCGGAGAGTGATACCTCCAGGGACCTCAACATCAATCTCTTCATTGCAAGAATTAATGAAAAATATTCTTCCGGCAAAGGAGGGGGTGGGAAACCACCAAAAATAAATATTGGTGAAATTATTATTGATCATTCTTTATTCTCCTACTCCGATCCGAAAAAAGATTCCGTCAAGTCAGGATTTGATTTCAATCATTTTTCCATTGACTTAAAAGAAATACAAGCCCAGAACTTTAAAGTCATTGGTGATACAATTGCGTTCAACCTTCAATCACTGCATGGAGTAGAAAAAAAATCTCAGTTTGAAATCAAACAGCTTCAAACCTATTTCCGCCTTTCTCAAACCTCCATGGAGTTTCTTGGCATTCATGCTAAGGTGGGTAAAAGTATCCTTGCTGATACGATCGTCTTTCAATATCAGAAACAAACTGACCTTAACGATTTCGTTAACAAAGTAAACATCACCGCTTTTTTGAAGGGCACGATTCTTCATCCGGCAGACCTGGCACTCTTCACATCGGGCGCGGAATCATTAACGCAGTCCCTTTACCTGGGAGGAAAAATAAAAGGAAAGCTTAAACGATTTTCCTATCAAAATATGAGGGTAGGGATTGGGAAAACAGTTCTGGCGGGAAGCCTGCTTATGGACGGACTCCCTGCCATCAATGAAACATTTATTAATCTAAGTCTTCAGGAAGGGCACTTTGATATTCGCGATCTGCAATTCCTATTTCCTGCTACAATCTATAACCAGCTGCGGCCACTTGGTAAATTTACAGCGCAGGGAAATTTCATCGGCTTCATCAACGATTTTGTCGCAAATGGGAAGTTTGATACGCCTTTGGGTAAGATACAATCAGACATCAATCTGAAAGTGGATGAGTCCGCTGCTATAAAAACCAGCTATCGAGGCAATCTCGAAATGATAAATTTTGATTTAGGCTCCTATTTTAAAGATACTGTCAGTTTTCAAAAAGTCTCGTTGCGAGGAGATGTTGTTGGTCGTGGCCTTACCCGGGAGAATGCAGATTTTAAACTTAATGGAAAAATAGCATCGCTGGGCATTCGGGGGTATAATTTTTCAAACATAACTACCAACGCACGCTTTGCAAGCCAGTTGTTTAGTGGAGAATTATCGATTGATGACCCTAATCTAAAATTAAATGCCACTGGCGCTATTGATTTTCGAAAAACACACGAGCAAATAAAAATCAAAGCAACCCTCGACACGCTGCTATTGCAAGAGTTAAGATTCTCAAACGAACCCATTTTCCTCAGTTCTGTGGTGGATATCAATACAAAAGGATTGCAGATTGACAGTCTTTTCGGAGATGTTGTTCTTAAAAAAACAATATTCAAATACCGTGATGAAAAAATTTACTTTGATTCCATCCATATGGCCTCTGAACTAGTTAATAAAAACAGAAAGCTTTCACTTAAAAGTTCTTTGGTAGATCTTCAACTAGAAGGCGACTATTACTACTCTTCACTATTCCAGGATTTTAATACACTGTTTTATGAATTTCTCTTGAATATCAAGAATGATAAGGAAGCCATTCAAAAGTATTATGCAGTTAAAAAGAAAAGCAATCAGGCATATGATGCAAAGTTATTTGCCACATTGTATAACATTAATCCTATTATTCATCTCACCGGGCTGGATGTATCGGCATCGAGAAACATTGAGATCGAAGGTAAATTTTCAAATGGCGTTACTTCCATTCTACATGCCTACACAAGCTTAGATTCAATTACCTATCAAGGAAAAACTTTTCTGGCAACAGAAATTGAATTTACGGGTTCTAAAATAAGGGACAGCACGAATGTTCTTGCCATGCTATCTGTTCTTTCGGAGAAACAGCGCATCTCCAAAACGTTTAACACAAAAAACCTTCTCATAGAGGGGATTTGGAACAAAGACCATATTAATCTGGATCTGGATTTGGATCAGGAGGGCGTGAGTAATTCAATTCGACTTAGGACAGAAATTGATTTTTTAAAGGACAGCACGAAAATCAAAGTATTACCATCACAAATCAATGCATTGGATAAACAATGGAAAGTCGATCAGGCAAATTATGCTAACATTAAGGGAAAGGAAATCGAAATACATCAGCTGAAAATTCACAATGAAGAACAATCTATTTTATTGGATGGTTTTGTGTCTGAGCAAGAAGGCAAGTATGTAAGCTTGAACTTCATAAATCTAAACCTCAACATTGCAAATGCCCTTGTAACGGAAAAAATTTCAGGAGTTGCTGATGGTGAAATCAAGGCTAAAAATCTATATAATAACCCTCAGCTACAAAATAATATTCTTGTCAAGAATTTCACTGTAAATGATTTTTTGGTGGGCGATATTACCGGTATCAATAACTGGAATAGGGAAGAGAATAGGTTTGATATCGCTATTTATATAGATCTTCTTAATCAGAGGATTATTAATCTAAATGGGTTTTATAATCCTATTGAAATAAAGGAGCCTTTGAATATTACAGCTGTTCTCCAAAAAGCGAACATCAAAATGGCGGAGCCGATATTGAAGGAAATTTTTTCAAACATGGACGGAACCCTTACTGGCACTTTTGATATCCTTGGCACTTTTGCAGCCCCCAAAATTAATGGTGAGGGAACTATTGAAAACGGTAAGCTTACCGTCAACTATCTTAAAACAACATACGGGGTTACGGGCATCTTTGGCATGACTCCCAATCAAATGGAATTCAGAGACATTATTTTAACAGACGCCCTCAAAAACAAGGGTCGGCTTTCGGGCTTTCTAGCACATCGTAATTTTTCCAAAATGAGAATCAATATTGACGCGGCCTTTAAGAATTTTCAAGTCCTGAATACTACTGCAAATGACAATAGCCTCTTCTATGGTCAAGCCTATGCATCCGGCAATCTCAATTTGTTTGGAGCATTGGCCAATATGAAAATATCAGCCACTGCGCGATCAGAAAAAAATACAAGAATCTTTATTCCGATTGGTGGAAGTGGAAGTGTTGAGAAGAAGGAGTTTATCAATTTTGTAAATTTTACAGACATCCGCTATACCGATTCGGTAAAACTAGTATCGAAGAAAAAAGTTGAACTTTCCGGCATTAGCATGGACCTCAATTTGGATATCACTCCTGATGCCTATACCGAAATCATTTTCGATATTAAATCAGGTGACATCATTCGTGGCCGCGGCAATGGTGACATTCGATTACAGTTGGACACCAAAGGGGAATTCAACATGTTTGGAGTGGTGGAGTTTACAGAGGGTGCCTACAACTTTACGTTGTTTGATATCATCAACAAAGAATTTGTGGTCAAGCCCGGAAGTCGCATTTCCTGGTTTGGCGACCCTTATCAAGGCAACATGAGCGTCACTGCAAGTTATCGGCAACTTGCCTCCCTAGCTCCTATTGTTAGCGATGTTGAATCTGCAAAAGCTCCTCAGGTCAAACGCAAGTATCCAGTGGAAGTACTTTTAAAGCTAGATGGGTTAATGCTCGCTCCACAAATCAATTTTGATATCATTGCTAAAGATCTTCCTGATAATATTCCAGTGGACGGGAAGCCACCCGTTCGATTGAAATTTGAATTTGACGCATTCAAAGCCAAGCTGGATGAACAAGAATTAAAAAAACAAGTATTCAGTCTTATCATGCTGCGAAAATTAGCACCTGTTGGAGAATCCATAAGCACAAGCGGATCGGTCGCAGGTAGTGTGAGTGAATTATTTTCCAATCAACTGAGCTATTGGCTAAGTCAGGTAGATCAAAATCTTGAGATTGATATTGATATTGGCTCTTTGGATCAGGAGGCCTTTAATACATTTCAGTTGCGGCTCTCTTATTCATTTTTGAATGGCCGTTTAAGAGTCACCCGCGATGGCTCCTATGGTAATGCTGCTCAGGGTACCCAATCAGGCTTAGCGTCAACTATTGGTGATTGGACGATTGACTACCTGCTCACCCCAGATGGGAAATTTAAAGTCAAAATGTTTAGTCGTTCTAATGTGAATCAGGTTTCCAGCACCTTGGGAACACAATCCGTTTATACTACCGGTGTAAGTCTACTCCATACTCAGAACTTCAATCAGGTAAAAGAACTTCTCCGTTCCAGCAGAGAGAAGCGTAGAAAAGCCTTGGAGCAACAGCAGGAAAACGCTGAAACAGAAGCGGAGAATGAAAAGGGGAATTGATTCTAACTCCAATCTTTGCCTTACATCAACATTAGCGGTTCCGCTTTTTTGTTTAGCTCTTTGTCTCAATTCTTATGGGCAGACGAGTGACACAATTCCTTCTCAAGTCAATCGAAAGAGATTAACTACGGTAATCATTGGCTCAAGCGTTGCTTACACGGCCACCCTGGTTGGGCTTAGTTCCATTTGGTATAGCCAGTACGGCAAGCAATCCTTTCATTTTTTTAATGATGCATCAGAATGGAAGCAAGTTGATAAGGTAGGTCATTTCTATTCGGCATTTCAATTGAGCGCGATTGGCTCAAAACTATTGCAATGGAGTAATGTATCTAAATCAAAGTCCGATCAGTTTGGAGCGCTGACCAGTTTTTTTATCATGTCTTCCATTGAAGTATTGGATGGCTACTCTGCAGGTTATGGCGCTTCAGGCTCAGATATGTTGGCCAACGCATTAGGCGCCTCCTTTTACTTAGGGCAAAATCTGATCTGGAACGAAACAAGAATTTATCCCAAGTTTTCCTTTCATCGTACTGATTATGCACCGCTTAGACCTAACACGCTCGGCTCGACATTTCTGGAAGAGGTAATAAAGGATTACAATGGTCAAACGTATTGGCTGTCGGTGGATATGGATAAATTTATCCGTTTCCCCAAGTGGCTTAACTTATCTGTTGGCTATGGTGCCAACGGAATGGTCTATGCCAATGAGAGTCAGAATTCAGCAGCAGGCTATACCTCCTACCGTCAATATTATTTAGGACTTGATTTTGATCTCACGGCATACCGTTCCAAGTCCAAGGCACTGAACACGCTTATTTTCTTTGTTAATATGATAAAGCTGCCAGCGCCTAGTCTTGAGTTCTCCAATGGAAAAGTGAAGGGACATCTGTTTTCGTATTGACCTTCCAATTTCAATTCCCCTTAGTATTTAGTACCTTTCTCCTCTTAACATAATACCCCTATGGACTTAGTTGCCTTCATGAAGAAATACGCTGAACAAATTGGAGGTCAGTACACTGAATACGATGCAACACATTCCATTATTATCGTACCTGTTTCCGGAAACCGTTTTCAGACCGTGTTAGGCACGATCAAAAAGAATGAACTTTATAATCGTAAGCTCATCACACTCACTTCAAAAATATGTGCCGTAAAGCCAGATCTGGATTATAGAATGCTGCTCGAACAGACTGCATTCTTTAACTATTGCCGCTTCTTCGTAAGGGAAAATTATCTACAAATTGAATCTGTAGCAACTATCGACAGCGCCAATGAAGATCAGATCAGGGAGATGGTTCAAGAAGTTGCCAATCTTGCTGACCAATATGAACTGAAACTCACGGGAGCCGATATTCATTAGTCTCTGGCAGCAGAACTTTTTTCAGTATTCGATTACAGTTAACTTCCAAAGTCTACAATTCTCGCCAAAACCTGATACTTTTGCAGGGAATGCAAGCCATCTTATCGTGCTGACTGAAAACGTCAGTAAGGAAAGTCCGGGCAACACAGAGCATCGTACTTCCTAACAGGAAGGGATCCTGTTCCGATAACAATCGGGACAGGGTAACAGACAGTGCCACAGAAAATAAACTACCCTATCCCGACTTTGTCGGGATGGGAAAAGGTGAAAAGGTGAGGTAAGAGCTCACCGCCTTGGTAGTGATATCAGGGGCAGGGTAAACCTTACGAGTTGTAAGGCCAAATAGGTTCCGAAATGAATCGGCTCGGTTCTTCTCTTTCCTTCGGGATTGGGTATCGGAACGGGTAGGCTGCTTGATGCTGACGGCAACGTCAGTACCAGATAAATGATAAGATCCTGATCCCGATAAATATCGGGATAGGAACAGAACCCGGCTTATCGGCTTGCATTTATTTTTTTTAACACTACTTCATAAATTAGTTTTAAGTCTATGCCAAAAATCCTCCTCATTGAAGATGAAGCCAGTATACGAGCCGTACTGAAAGATATTTTAAATGATCAAAAAGAATTAAAGCTGGAAGTGGAAGAGGCACGCGATGGTGTTGAGGGTTTGTTAAAACTTGAAAACGAACACTTTGATGTTGCCTTCTGCGACATTAAAATGCCCAAAATGGATGGCATGGAGGTATTGCAAAAAGCAAAAGCAAAAGGAATTAATACGGTGTTTATTATGGTCTCAGCGCATGGTACTACAGAGATGGCAGTAGATGCAACAAAAGCTGGGGCTTATGATTTCCTTCAAAAACCACCTGACCTTAATCGATTGCTTATCACGCTGCGCAATGCCCTGGATAAAACAATACTCGTTAAGGAAGCAAAAACGCTTCGTAAGAAGGTATCTCAGAAATATGAAATGGTTGGCGACTCTATTCAATTGGCGGAGGTAAAGGAGATGATTGAAAAGGTAGCTCCTACAGAAGCAAGAGTTTTAATTACAGGACCGAATGGATCCGGAAAAGAATTAGTAGCCCGTTGGCTGCATGAAAAATCCAACCGGGCTGCTGGCCCCTTCATCGAAGTCAATTGTGCCGCTATCCCCTCTGAGTTAATCGAAAGTGAACTCTTTGGTCATGAAAAAGGAGCTTTTACTTCTGCCATAAAGCAGCGGATAGGCAAATTTGAACAAGCCGATGGTGGCACATTGTTTCTAGATGAGATTGGTGATATGAGCCTTTCTGCTCAAGCAAAAGTACTAAGGGCATTACAAGAAAATAAAATAAGTCGTGTGGGAGGCGATAAGGATATTACGGTCGATGTGCGTGTTTTAGCAGCCACTAACAAAGATCTTAAAAAGGAGATCTCTGAAAATCGTTTTAGGGAAGATCTCTATCACCGCCTTTCAGTAATACTTATCAAAGTTCCGGCTCTCAAAGATCGGAAAATGGATATTCCCATGTTGGTGGATAAATTTTTAAACGATATCGCACAAGAACACGGATCGAAACGAAAAACGATTGAGGTTGAAGCATTAAAAGAACTTCAAAACCACGGGTGGACAGGAAACGTAAGAGAGTTGCGAAACGTAATTGAAAGGCTCGTAATTATGAGCGACTCTACCATTGGGATGGCCGAGGTAAAAAAATATCTCTGACGAGATATTAAATTCTTCTCTGAGGCTGACTTGTTTTTACCTCCTTCTTGCTATAAGTAGGGCAAGTGTAGGAGCTGCATCCAGTTACGAAAGCAGCGAGTAGGATTAAAGCTAAAATTTTCTTCATGGTAGTGGCTTTGGACAAACAAAAATATAAATCTTTTGCTTTTGAACAAATTCGGCCGTGTAAATTTGCCTGACCGGCAGGTTATTTCATCCTTTATATCAGCAGATTGCAACCCCGGACATCACTATTATCCATCCGGCCAAGTATCTCAAAACTACCATTTTGGTGTTTTCGGCCTAAATCATGGGTTTCAATAAATGCACAACTGTGAAAATTAGCCAGGTCAATTATATTAATTCCCCCCGCTTTTCCTGGAGATTCCCATGCAAACGGATCGTTGATTTCGCGCAGAATAATCTTCAACCAGGGAGGGCAATTGTAATGCCCACCACCCGAAGAATAAGCCTGAGACATCATCTCTGTCATTCCATATTCTGAAAAAATCGCCTTTACCTTTAGTCGCTCACACAAAATTTGGTGAAGCTCCTCGCGAATCAATTCTTTCCTTCTACCCTTCATCCCTCCTGTTTCCATAACGATACATCCGCTTAGATCCACGGAATTGCTTTCTGCCAATTCAAGCAATGCAAAGGAGACGCCAAGTAATAGAATTTTTTTGCTCCCCTCCTTCTTTAATTTCAATAGCTGATCAACTAATTCCAATTGGTTGTTCAGATAAAAACCTGAATGTGAAGATTGGCTTTTAGAAATGAAATGTTCAGCCATGGCTACCAGCGAAGAGCCTCTACGTTCCAAGTAAGAAGGAAGTAAGGCTAAAACGTGATAATCCTTAATTGGCCCAAAAAAATAAGTAAAGGCCTTTTCTGAATTACTTAGATAAAAGGAAAGTTGTGGTACTTCATGAATGCTTGTTGCGATACCTGTTGTTCCACTGCTGGTAAATGTAATCTCCGCTCTCCAGTTTCCAGCTTTTACGGTATGGGTTTTAAAGAAAGAAATAGGCAGGCACGGAATCTCTGCTAGCCGAATGATCTTCATTGGGTCACACCCCAGAAGGGTGAGAAACTGTTTGTAAATGGGATTTTCCTTAGCCTGAAAACGAAAAAGTCGAAGTGCAATATCTTCAAAGTTCTTATCGTTAACTTTGTATAAAACATCTTCAAAACTTTTAAATGTGTCCAAGCGTTAATTACTTTACGAAGCCTAAAGTTAGAAAATGAGTTTGATTAGGAGTTTAATTGTTTTTTTTGTGCTGGGGCTGATTGTTTCCTCCTGCTTTGATCCACCACAGTATTCCCCTGTACCCTCCATTGATTTGTCTAATTTAAAATTCAAAGAAATCGGGGATGTTTCTGAACCGGACTCCCTTATTATTTCTCTTAATTTCAAAGACGGTGATGGAGACATTGGTTTAGA
>JANNRV010000143.1:0-9931 GCA_031401775.1 Bacteroidia bacterium
CCGTCCGGGACTTCCCGTTTTGCTTCGGTAGGAGTGAGGATACCTTTATCGGTACGTTTGAACCAAGGCATTTCTTAAGGTCTAGTATTCTTATGCTAAATCGATGCTTTCATCCAGGTACACATCCTGAATAGCATTCAAAATTTCAACTCCCTCTTTCATCGGGCGCTGAAAAGCTTTTCTTCCGGAAATCAACCCCATACCGCCTGCTCGTTTGTTGATTACTGCTGTACGTACTGCATCTGCTAAGTCGCTGGCTCCTTTAGATTCACCACCGGAGTTGATAAGGCCTGCGCGACCCATGTAGCAATTGGCTACCTGATAGCGGCACAAATCAATAGGGTGATCGGAAGTAAGTTGGGTGTATATTCTTTCGTCCAGTTTTCCATACGTGGAGCCGCCTGTATTAAGCGCTTTATAGCCACCATTGTTTTCGGCCAGCTTCTGTTTAATAATATCCGCCTGAATGGTTACACCTAAATGATTGGCCTGGCCCGTCAAGTCTGCCGATAAGTGATAATCTTTTCCGTCTTTCTTAAATGCATTGTTTCTGATGTAGCACCATAAGATGGTGGCCATCCCTAATTGATGTGCTCTTTCAAATGCTTTTGCAACTTCCTGAATTTGACGGGTTGAGTTATCAGATCCAAAATAAATGGTTGCCCCTACGGCCACGGCTCCCAGGTTCCAGGCATCTTCAACCGAACCAAACATGATTTGATCTGCCTTATTGGGATACGTAAGCAATTCGTTGTGATTGATCTTTACAATAAATGGAATCTTGTGAGCGTAGCTTCTGGATACCATCGATAAATTTCCGAATGTCGTAGCAACCGCATTGCACCCCCCCTCAATGGCAAGCTTCACGATATTTTCAGGGTCAAAATAAATCGGGTTTTTGGCAAAAGAAGCACCAGCGCTGTGTTCAATCCCCTGATCAATTGGCAGAATGGACAAGAATCCAGTTCCCGCCAAACGGCCGTGGTTAAACATATTTCCTAAGCTTCTAAGAACCTGAGGAGATCGGTTGGTCTGAACAAAAATTCGATCAATAAAATCTGAACTAGGCGTGTGAAGCTGATCTTTTGAGAAGGTTTTGCTTTTATGATCAAGCAGGTATTTCGCATCCTTTCCCAGGATTTTAGTGATGTTTGTTGTTGCAGTTTTTGCCATAAGATCGTTAAAGGTGAGGGGCAAATATAGCCCTCCCGGTTATCTCAAACAATTGAAAGTCAGAGTGATTTTGGCCTGAAAGGAAATAAAAAACCCGTTTCTAAGGCGTTAGAAACGGGTTTTTTAATAATTGGCTTATTTATTACTTGGCAACTACAGCAGACAATTTTTCTTTAATTCTCGCTGCCTTGCCTTGTCTTCCTCTCATATAATAAAGTTTTGCCTTGCGCACCTTTCCTGCCTTGATAAAATCAATTTTATCAATGCTTGGGCTTAGCAAAGGGAAAATTCTTTCGACACCTACACCATTAGATACTTTACGCACAGAAAATGTCTCTCCATTGGTGCCCTTTCCTCTTCTGTAAAGAACTACGCCTTGGAATTGTTGTACCCTTTCTTTGGTGCCTTCGCGGATTTTTACGTGTACATTTATTGTATCTCCGGCTTTGAAGTTAAGGATATCAGCTCTCTTGGATGCCAGTTCTTGCTCAACTAATTTGATGAAATCGGCCATGACGCTCGGTTTTTTAAAATGGACTGCAAATATAGAAAAGGGAAGGCAGTAGGCAATGTCAAGATCACAAAAACCACTATAATTCGAATTATTGGCCCTTTAACAGGTCAGGCCTTCTTTTATGGGTTCTTTCCGAAGCTTTTTCGGTTCGCCATTGGTCTATTTTGGCTTGGTGACCCGAAATGAGCACTTCAGGCACTTTCCAGCCATTGTAATCTGCAGGCCGGGTGTAGACAGGCGGAGCAAGAAGGCCATCCTGAAAGGAGTCTGATAATGCTGATGTTTCATCAGAAAGTACTCCGGGGATCAAGCGAATAATAGCATCGGATACTACTGCTGCGGCCAGCTCACCACCTGAAAGAACGTAATCTCCGATACTAATTTCGCGCGTAATAAGGTGTTCGCGTACACGTTCATCAACACCTTTATAATGCCCACTAAGCAAGATGAGATTCTGTTTCAAACTTAGTTGATTGGCGATCGATTGGGTTAATAATTCACCATCCGGGCTCATATAGATAACATCATCGTAGCTCCGTTCCGACTTAAGTTTTGTGATGCAGTTGTCAATGGGCTCAATCATCATCACCATTCCTGCGCCACCGCCAAATGCATAGTTATCCGTTACCCTATGTTTTGTTGTTGCATAATCCCGTAAGTCATGAACCATGACGGTTACTAAATCTTTTTCCTGCGCACGTTTCAAAATTGAATCACCAAACGGGCTGTCCAAAAGTCTTGGCAAACAGGTAATGATGTCAATACGCATAGGTCAAATATCTAAAAAACCATCTGGAAGCTCCACCGTAAATTTCTTCTTTGCCTTATTGATACGCTTTACGAAAGGCCCATTCAGAGGAATCAAAATCTCCTTGGGAAGGTGGTCAATAACAAGTAATTGGTTGGGGCCACTTTGCAAAATCTCTTTTATTTTGCCCAAAAAACCAAGGTTTTCATCCTCAACTTCAAAGCCCAGGACTTCGTCATCGTAGAATTCTCCCCTTCCGGATTTTTGTCGTTGAGTTTTGGGTAAGTACAAACTGCATCCCTTCAGGGACTGCGCCTGCTCTGGTGAATTGACATCTTCAAACTTGACAAACATCTTATCAACCCTACTGTCGGAATAATGCTCAATGAAATGGGGAACCAAACGCTGGTTGAATGCTATGTAAATGGTTTTGATTTCCGCCATATCTACCTCTAAATTCTCCGGAACCACGGTCACTTCCCCTTTTAGCCCATGCGTCTTTGATATGTATCCGATTTTATAGACTTCATTTATATCCATTGAAAATAGGAAATGCTTTTCGTTATTAGTTATGTGATAAAACAAAAAATGCCAATACAGAGCATTGGCATTTAAGATTAATTTTAAACGGTCTTAAGCTTCTGCAGGAGCTTCGCCCTCGGCAGCCACTTCGGCAGGCGCAGCATCGGCTGGTACGGCTTCTACCACTAGAGCTTTTTTACGTATAGCTTCAGCACGCGCTTCTTTAACTTTAGTCTCAGCCGCTTTTCTTGCACTTGCAGCCTCTTTCTTAGCTTTAGAAATAGTATCTACTTTACCCTGAATTTTTGCTTCTTTAGATTTTAACCATTCAGCCACTTTCGAATCGGCTTGTTCTTGCGTTACGGCACCTTTTACAACACCAATTTGAAGGTGTTTTCTCAGCATGACGCCCCTGTAGGAAAGCATGCGTTTCACGGTGTCTGAAGGTTGTGCACCATTCATTAGCCATTCAAAAGCTTTCTGATCATCGAGATTGATGCTCGCAGGGTTAGTTAGGGGATTATAGGTCCCAATTTTTTCAATGAATTTACCATCACGTGGTGATCGGGCATCGGTTACAATTACATCGTACAGAGCCAGTTTTTTGCGACCTCTTCGGGCCAGTCTGATTTTAACAGCCATTTCTCTTGCGTTTTGTTAGGTGGATCTCGTCCAATTTTTTAAGGACTGCAAATGTAGAGCTTTTTGTCATTTTGACAATTGAAATATCTCAGAAACCTCCCTAATCAAATAAATATTATATATTTGTATAAGCGATTATTAGGTTTTTTTAAATTATTACCCTTTTCTACATTTGTTAGCTTACCAAAAACCTATGGACAAATTCTCCTATATCTCCAACGCTGACGTGGGCTATGTTGATCAGCTTTATCAAACCTATAAGAAGGATCCAAGCTCAGTAGACCTTACCTGGCAAAAATTCTTTGAGGGCTATGAATTTTCTACCCAACAATTTGTAGGCAATGGTCATCAGGCTGTTGCTGAAGATGCAATAACTATAAAAGAGACTCAGGTTCGAACGCTTATCCATGCCTACCGGTCCAGGGCTCATTTGAAGTCAAATACTAATCCGGTGCGCGAAAGAAGAGATCATCATGTTCCGCTTGAACACACATTTTATGGTTTGTCTGATGCTGATCTGGGTGCAGAGTTTGATGTAGGTGTAGAAATTGGTTTGGGAAGAACCACGTTGAAAAAGATCATCGAAAAACTGGAGAAGGTATACTTGGGCCCTATTGGCTTTGAGTACAGCTACATCCGCAATCAGGAAGTGATGGATTGGTTTGTCGGTAAATGTGAGAAGGAGTACTATACTTATAACCCAAGCCTCGATGAGAAGAAGGGAATCTTAAGCAAACTAAATGAGGCGGTCGTTTTTGAAAATTTTATTCATACCAAATTTTTGGGACAGAAGCGATTCTCACTAGAGGGTGGTGAAAATACTATTCCCGCACTTCAAACAATCATTAACAAGTCGGCTGAGTTAGGTGTGAAAGAGGTGGTGATCGGAATGGCACACCGTGGCCGATTAAATGTGCTCTCCAATATTCTCGGGAAAACCTACGAGCAGATTTTCACTGAATTTGAAGGTAGTGTTAATCCGGACCTGACCATGGGTGATGGAGATGTAAAATACCACCTTGGCTATGCAAGTCATATTGATACACCCTCCGGGAAAAAGATATATTTGAAGCTCACACCCAATCCTTCTCATCTGGAAGCAGTTGATCCGCTTGTTCTCGGATACACCCGTGGTCAGATTGATGATGAATACAAAGGTGATCTGAATAAGGCCATGGCCATTTTGATTCATGGAGATGCAGCGGTAGCCGGACAGGGAATTGTGTATGAAGTGGTACAGATGTCTGGTCTTGAAGGTTATACAACAGGAGGAACCATTCACTTTGTTATCAATAATCAGGTTGGTTTTACTACCGACTATGATGATGCGCGTACCTCCATTTATTGTACGGATGTTGCGAAGATCATTGACGCCCCTGTTCTGCATGTAAATGGAGATGATGCTGAAGCTGTTACTTTTTGTTCCAAATTGGCTGTTGAGTATCGTCAAAAATTCGGTGGAGATATTTTTATTGATATGCTCTGCTATCGCAGACATGGTCACAATGAAAGTGATGAACCTAAATTCACGCAACCCAAACTTTACAATCTGATTGCCAAACATCCGAATCCACGAGAGATTTATGTAAAGAAACTCATCGAGCGGGCGGATGTGGATGCAGCACTGGCGGATGAAATGGACAAAAACTTCCGCAATCAACTTCAGGATAGATTGAATGAAGTAAAGCAGAAACCCTTGCCCTATAAAATCCAAAAGATAGAGGAGGAGTGGGAGAAGATGCGCAAGGCCAAGCCCGAAGATTTTGACCAATCACCGGAAACAGGTATCAAACAGGCAACTTATGATGCTGTTGGGAAAGCACTCACAACAATCCCCGAAGGCTTCAAACCGCTAAAGCAGATTGAAAAATTATTGAAAGACAGAAAGGTTGCGTTCTTTGACAACAAAGTATTAGGATGGGCAGAAGCTGAGTTACTTGCCTATGGTTCTTTACTTGCAGAGGGTATGCCTGTGCGCATGTCCGGGCAAGATGTTAAGCGCGGCACATTTTCTCATCGTCATGCTTATTTCTTTGATGCCAATACCAATGATGCTTATTGTGGACTTGATCACATTGAAAAGGATCAATTGAAGTTTCATATTTACAATTCACTCTTATCGGAGTTTGGTGTACTTGGTTTTGAGTACGGTTATGCAATGTCAACGCCACATGCTTTGGTTATTTGGGAAGCCCAGTTTGGAGACTTTGTTAATGGAGCGCAAGTAATGATCGACCAGTTCTTGTCCAGCGCAGAATCAAAATGGCAGCGGATGAATGGATTGGTATTGTTGTTACCACATGGCTATGAGGGCCAGGGTCCGGAGCACTCCAGTTGCCGTCCAGAACGCTTTCTTCAGCTTTCAGCGGAATACAATATGATTGTTGCCAACCCTACCACGGCAGCCAATATTTTCCATTTATTAAGAAGGCAAGTAACCTGGGGGTTCCGCAAACCTTGTATTGTATTTTCTCCCAAGTCATTATTGCGTCATCCTTCGGTGGCATCGCCTACAAAAGAGTTTATTAAGGGGTCGTTTCAAGAAGTGATTGATGATGCAAGTGTGAGTGCTAAAGAGGTTAGGAAAGTAGTGCTTTGTTCCGGCAAAGTATTTTATGACCTGATTGAAGCACAACAAAAGAAGAAAGTAAAAGACGTAGCTATTGTCAGAATGGAGCAGTTGCATCCTTTCCCCGAAAAGCAATTGAATGCTGTATTAAAAAAATACAAGGGAGCTAAATTATCCTGGACACAAGAGGAGCCGGCAAACATGGGATGCTTATCCTACATTCAGCGCATGATGGGTGGACAGTCTATTGAGTATATATCGCGCAAAGCAAGCGCTTCTCCTGCAACAGGCTACTCTAAAGTGCATAAGGCGGAGCAGGAGAAAATTGTTACTCAGGCTCTGGAAGTATAGATAATTCAATTAAAAAAAATCAGAATGGCTTATCAAGTAAAAGTACCCACTGTAGGAGAATCAATTACAGAAATAACCATTGCCAACTGGCTGAAAAAAGACGGAGATAGTGTGAAGATGGACGAAATCATCGCTGAACTTGAATCAGACAAGGCGACCTTCGAACTGACAGCCCCACAGGCAGGGGTGCTAAAAATTGTAAAACAAAAAGGAGATACTGTTCCGATAGGCGGTTTGATTTGTGAAATAGAAAATGCGGGACAACCACCTACCGTTGCTACCAAGAGTGATAAAACAGAAACAAAAATTTCAACTACAACTGTTGCCCAATCTATGAAATCTACTGGTGGAATTAAGGAAATGAAAGTACCCGCTGTGGGCGAATCAATTACAGAAGTAACCATATCAACTTGGTTGAAGAAAGATGGAGACTTTGTAAAATTGGATGAAGTAATTGCGGAAGTGGAATCCGATAAGGCCACGTTTGAACTTCCTGCCGAGGCCAACGGAATTTTGAGAATCATTGCAAAAGAAAAGACAACGCTTCCTATTGGTGGTTTGATCTGCAAAATTGAAGTAACAGAGGGAGCTCCGGCAACCGCTGCTTCAGCATCACCTGTCACAGCTTCATCATCTGCTTCTGATAAATCTTATGCTGCCGGACATCCATCACCTGCAGCCGCAAAAATTTTAGATGAAAAAGGCATTGCCGCTGGACAAGTTCAGGGTTCTGGTGTTGGTGGCCGCATTACAAAAGAGGATGCCGGCAAAGCAACATCTGCACCGGCAAAAGATACTAAGCTAGCTGCACCGTTGACACCTCCTGTTATTGCCTCCGGTGGTGGAAGGGGAATAAGACGTGAGAAGATGACTTCAATTCGCAAAACGATAGCCAAACGGCTGGTAGCGGTGAAAAATGAAACCGCTATGCTTACCACTTTTAATGAAGTGGACATGAAACCAGTGATGGATTTAAGATCGCGTTATAAAGAGCAATTCAAAGAAAAATACGGTGTGGGTCTAGGATTCATGTCCTTTTTTACAAAAGCAGTGTGTGCAGCATTGAAGGAGTTTCCGGCAGTAAACGCATCCATTGATGGAGATGAAATTGTGTATCATGATTATTGTGATGTATCAATTGCGGTCTCTACACCACGTGGATTGGTTGTCCCCGTGATCAGAAATGCTGAATCATTAAGCATGAATCAGGTTGAAGCTGAAATTGCGCGACTTGCCGGACGCGGAAGGGATGGCAAACTTTCCATTGAAGAAATGACCGGAGGAACATTTACTATTACCAATGGAGGTGTGTTTGGTTCCATGCTATCAACACCAATTATCAACGCGCCTCAGTCAGCCATATTGGGCATGCACAACATTGTTGAAAGACCCGTGGCTGTCAAGGGAGAAGTAGTGGTGAGGCCCATCATGTACTTGGCACTTTCTTATGACCACCGCATCGTAGATGGTAGAGAGTCGGTAAGCTTCCTGGTACGTGTGAAAGAGATGCTGGAAGATCCGGGAAGATTAGTGCTTGGCGTTTAGTATCCTTGACTTTTAAAATCCTTTTATCATGAAATACGATGTTACTGTTATCGGCTCTGGCCCCGGAGGTTATGTAGCGGCCATTCGTTGCGCACAACTCGGGCTTAAGACAGCCATTATAGAAAAATACGATACCCTTGGGGGCACGTGCTTGAATGTAGGCTGCATTCCTTCCAAGGCATTGTTAGATTCTTCTGAACATTTTCACAATGCAGCGCATACGTTCAAAGAACATGGAATTGATATTGCTGAACCAAAAGTGAATCTGGCGCAGATGATTAGCCGTAAGGCAGGTGTGGTAAAGTCCAATGTCGATGGCATCGCCTTCCTGATGAAGAAAAACAAGATTGATGTCTTGAAAGGAGTGGGATCATTCATTGATAAGAACACAATTAAAATCACGGATAAAGCCGGAAAAGAGACAACCGTCAATTCAGATAAAGTTATCATTGCCACAGGCTCAAAACCTACGCCACTTCCTTTCGCACCTTTTGATAAAAAGAGAATCATCTCAAGTACGGAAGCGCTTGAGCTTAAAGAAGTCCCTAAGCATATGATTATTGTCGGTGGAGGGGTGATTGGAATGGAGCTTGGTTCAGTCTATGCACGCATTGGTTCTAAAGTTTCCGTTGTAGAATTTCTGGACAGTTTGATTCCTTCGATGGATGGTACCATGGGTAAAGAGCTTCAAAAGTCCATGAAGAAATTGGGTATCGACTTTTACCTGAGTCACAAAGTAACCGCAATTGAAAACAAGGGGAAAGAGGTTGTGCTGAAAGCAGAACCCAAGAATGGCGGTGCAGCCCTGGAACTAAAAGGAGATTATTGTCTGGTAAGCGTGGGGCGAAGGCCCTATACCGATGGTTTAGGCTTGGATAAAGTTGGCGTTGAATTAATTAAAGGACAGATTGTCGTGGATGATCATCTTAAAACTAACATCGATACGATCTATGCGATTGGCGATGTGGTGCGTGGCGCAATGCTGGCCCACAAAGCGGAAGAAGAAGGAGTTTATGTAGCGGAGAGAATCGTGGGGCAAAAGCCACATATTAACTATCTCCTTATTCCCGGAGTTGTTTATACTTGGCCGGAGGTAGCAAGTGTTGGTTACACCGAGGAACAACTAAAAGAGCAGGGCAGGACGTACAAAGTAGGAAGCTTTCCCTACAAGGCGCTGGGTCGTGCCAGAGCAAGTATGGATATGGATGGATTGGTAAAAATTCTAGCCGATAAGACAACGGACGAAATTTTGGGAGTTCACATCATAGGAGCTCGTGCAGCCGATATGATTGCTGCGGGCGTTGTTGCTATGGAATTCCGTGCTTCAGCTGAAGACGTATCAAGGATGTCGCATGCTCACCCAACGTATATGGAGGCTGTGAAAGAAGCGTGCCTTGCGGCTACCGCCAATAGACCCATTCACCTATAAGGTGATTTTTTTTCGACTAGCAATTTTGAAATTAAGAGTGACCGGATCATCAGCGTTGCTACAATGGGTAGTAAAAAAATATTCAATTGCTGTGGAATCAATGACCACAATATCAAGGTTGTTGCAAGGACAATTCCAGTTACTTTGAAATAGTTAGGCAGCCATTTGACAACTCCTTTTTTCAACAGAAGAAAGGCAGCGATTAAATGAACCGGGAATGCCCAAAGGAGATTGAAATTATTGGCTGCAGCCTTATGATCGGTGGCAATCCAAAGCAAAAGCAAAAGCAATCCAATTAAGCCAACGATCAAAAATAAGGTTGTGTCAAACCACTTGGAGAGTTGCCTCTTTTTCCAATCTCTGTAGGAGAGTAATGCAGAAAGAATAAGAAATGCGCCAAATACGGTCCATGGGTGGAAAAGACTTTTTCCTGTCTCG
>JANNRV010000144.1:0-40138 GCA_031401775.1 Bacteroidia bacterium
ACAAACACCTAATGAGTTTTTGGGGGTTGCCGGTAGTATTGATATAGAATTTGTAATGGCAAAGCAAGATCCTCTTGCCTCTGGAACAAATGGAATTGTGAGAGTTAACGGGAACCAGGCTTCATGGACTTATAGTGATAACGTACAATTCAAATCGCTTAGCTATTGGCCTGCAGAAAATTATCTTAACATTTGGGTATTAAACATGACAGATTATTTAGGTTATGCGCAATTTCCGGAGTCTAGCCTTCTCCAAGGACTTGATCCTCCTTTCGATAGTAATACAGATGGAGTAGCAATTTCCTATAAGGTTTATGGATCGGGGGCATTTAATTTAGATCCTCAGTACAACAAGGGTAGAACAGCTACACATGAGATCGGCCATTTCTTGGGTTTGAAACACATTTGGGGAGATCAAAGCACCTGTTCAAATGTGAATTTTACGGACTATGTTCAAGATACACCTCCTCAAAGTTCAAGCACAAACAATTGCCCAGCGCATCCCTTGGCTCAATGCAGCACCCCAAAGATGTTTCAAAACTACATGGATTACACCAATGATGTATGCATGAACCTTTTTACTCAAGGCCAAATTGCAAGGATGATTGTTGTATTGGAAAATAGTCCGAGAAGATTAAGTCTGCTCACTTCTCCCGGGCTATTGGAACCTATTGTCAACGATGATTTGGGTATCAAAGAAATCATTTCCCCGGCCCTCACCTCCTGCGGCCCTGAAACTCCAACACTAAACGTTAGTAATGATGGAGCTAATCTCATCACTTCAGCGCGTATCCTAATCAAACTTAATGGAGTGGTTCAAGAGATAAAAGATTTTACACTCAATCTCGATAAACTCGCAACTGTCAATGTAAGCTTTGGCGGAATCAATTTGGCCGAAGCCACAACCAACACCGTAAGTTTTGAAGTTCTTGAAACTAACGGAGTGCCTGATGCCAAAGCTTCAAATAATATTAAAACTATCACCGTTAAAGTTGCGGCTAAAGCTAGTCTTCCCATTTCAGCGACCTTCACCTCTTTTCCTTCAAATTGGTCGATTGAAAATCCTGATGCCGCCCTCACCTGGCAAGTCATTCCCGCTGCCAATGGGACTCCTGGAAATAAGGCCATGTATATTAATTTAAGGAGCTATGAAAATGTGGGAGCCACGGATAGAATTGTTACTCCGCTGCTCGATTTATCTAATTTTAGTAATGTGACTCTGAAATTTGATAGGGCCTATGCGGAATCTTCCGGAGATCAATTAAAGGTGCTAGTTTCTTCTTCCTGCAATTACGAAGGACCTGTTACTGAAATATTTAACAAATCAGGCTCAGCCTTATCAACTGCACCGGCAACAGGTTCGTCATTTGTTCCTGCCAATGCAAGTCAATGGGTAACTGAGATAATTTCTCTTAACCAATTTGCTGGGCAGCCTAAAGTTCAGGTTGCTTTTGTAATCGTTAATGGATATGGAAACAATCTATTTTTGGATAACATCACAATTACAAGTGGAGATTTTACCGACATCACTTTACTCAGTCTAGAAAGCCCATCTCCCGTGTCGTGTGAAAGTAACTCTACCCCCATCCTCCGGGTTAAAAACTCGGGAAGTGTATTGATCAATAGTTTTAAAATACAATCTTCCGTGAATAACGGATTTGTGGCTTCACAGACTTTTACCAATACAGGACTGGCCACAGGAGAGGAACGATCTTTCACTCTCAACCCCATGCTATTGAAAAGTGGAACCAACGACCTTTCCTTCACGCTTGTTGAACCCAATGGAATTATTGACATCCTTCCGACAGATAACAGTATTAATGTAATGAGAGTCATCAATTCTTCTACGGATCTTATTCCGCTTCGACAAAACTTTGATGGATCGTTTGAACCCTGGACCGTGTTCAGCAAAGATCAGGAATCAGAATGGGTTTCAGTTTCTACCAATAAAAATACTTCCCTGGTTTATGAAGCCTTCTCAAATCCAAACAAAGGAGAAAAGTCATGGCTGGTGAGTCCAACACTAGATTTTTCAAGACCACTAAAAGCCAGCGTCTTCTATGAAGTGAGCTATGCCACTCGAAGTGGGTCTCCCAATAATGATCGACTGCAGATTCTTTCTTCCACTGACTGTGGAATTACTTTTGATAAAGTACTCGTGGATCAGAGTGGAGACCAGTTAGCCATAAAGGAGGTAACAGGCTCCTGGGCACCTAACTCCACCACCGATTGGAAACGCTTGTATCTCAATTTGGATTCCCTCCTTGGCTATAAAGATGCGCGCATCGCTTTTGTAGTCACTAATGATAATGGTAACAACCTTTACTTGGATGATATTGAGTTCTTTATTGATGATGACCCTACTCCGCTAACTATCAGTCAGCCTTATGCAATTTATAACAGTCCACTTGATTTTAAGATTACCTTCAATCTTCCTGAAAGAGAAGATGTGCGACTACAGATTTATAATACCCTTGGTCAAGTGGTGGTAGATAATATCTTGCCAGAGACACTCAACCAAACCTATCAGGTTGATATGACCAATCAAACTTCAGGGCTTTATATCGTTAGAATGCAAATTGGAGATCAACTCACGGGTACCAAAGTATTTCTGAGTCACTAACTGATGTTAGGCAAAACAATAGATAAACACGTCCTTTCGAAGGAAGCATGACTGATCCCGATAGCTATCGGGATACTTATGGAGAACAAATTAGTAGATTTCTCGCTCTCGCTCGAAATGACATTGACTGTTAGAGTAACTACAGTCATTAAGTCACACCCTTAAATATCTCTTAATTAGCTATTTTTACCATCAGAAAATCCTGTCCATCTTTAAGGTTTATTGTATCTATGTCGAAATTGAAAATTGCATTGCTCTATGGAGGTCGTTCGGTGGAACATGGAGTATCTATCAACTCTGCCCGGAATATTTTTCAATATATCGACAAAGAAGCCTATGAAGTGATTCCCATTGGCATCTCCCAGCAAGGAAAATGGTTTTATACAGCTCGAGTCAATAAAGAAATAGAAAAAGGCCAACCCCTTACTGTTCAACTTGATCCTGCGTCCCCCACCTTCCATTCAAGCAACACAACCTACTCCCCCGATGTGGTCTTCCCGGTTTTACATGGTACCGATGGTGAGGATGGAAGCATTCAAGGGCTACTAAAGGCACTAAGTCTCCCTATCGTGGGCACGGGCGTTTTAGGTTCGAGTATGTCGATGAGCAAATTGGTGGCCAAGCGTATGCTTAAGGAAGCGGGTCTGCCCGTCTCTGATTTTTTGTATTGTTATTTCGCCAACCATACTGATTACACATTTGAAAAAGTAAAGAAAGAACTGGGATTACCTTTTATGGTTAAGTCGGCCAGTTTGGGTTCTTCTGTGGGTGTTTCCAAGGTTAAATCAGAAGTCGATTTTAAAAAAGCGGTTGAAGATGCTTTTCGCTATGACGATTGCGTTCTCTTTGAAAAATATATAAAAGGTCGTGAGATCGAATGCGCCATTCTTGGCAACGATCCACCTCAGGCATCCCTACCCGGGGAAATTATTATCAACAGCAACTATGAATTCTACACGTTTGACGCAAAATATGTTGATGGAGCGGCTGTTACCATTCAAGTTCCTGCCAAATTAGATTCTATTGCTGTGGAAAAAATCAGGGACTATTCAGTTAAAGCATTCCAAACCTTGGCCTGTGAAGATTTTGCACGAGTCGATCTTTTTCTCACCACTTCCGGTGAAGTTTTCATCAACGAAATCAATACGATACCTGGATTTACCAACTCCAGCATGTTTCCAATGATGTGGAAGGAACGGGGGCTATCCTTTACGGAGTTGATTTCGAAATTAATAACACTGGCGCAGGTGCGTCACCAAGGGTCGCATCGGATTGAAAGAGATTATCAGTCTTCTTTAAAATTCTAATTATGAAATTAAAGTCGTTATTTCAATATAACTCTTTAGGCGCCCTTCTGGCAAGCCTCGGCATCATCGTTGGCGTTATCCTTCTCATGGCTGTTATCTACTTCTATATTTATCTACCGAGCATCACTAATCATGGAGAGTCCATTACCGTACCCAATCTCGAAGGGATGCAGACCGAACAGTTGGAGGAATTCCTAACCAAACATGATTTGAGGTATACAGTGGATGACTCTGCTTATTCAGAAAAATATCCTCCCCTATCTGTCTTGCGGCAATTCCCCAGAGCGGGTGCTAAAGTAAAAGAGAACCGCATGATTTATATTTCCGTCAACCGCGTAACACCTCCCACCCTTCCTATTCCTGATCTGGTCGACCGATCGCTGATCAATGCCGAAGTCGTATTAAAAAGCAATGAACTTAAACGGGGTCGCATACTTTTCGAAGCAAGTCCTTTTCTTAATCTCGTTAAAGAAATGCGCTATCAAGGAAAACCGATCACGCCTGGGACACGCCTTCCCAAAGGAGCTATTATTGATCTTGTGGTAGGTGATGGAAATGGTCCCGCTGATTTTACCATCGGTAATCTGGTGGGAGACTCTTACGAACGCGCACTTTTTAAACTCATGGGTTGGAATTTACATCTTGGCAAGGTGCAAATCCCCCAGGGAGTAGATACTACTGGCATTGAGCCTTTCGTTTACAAACAAGATCCTGCTAAAGGAGATTCAGTACGTGTGGGCGACCCGATTGATATTTGGGTGGCTCCTAAGGGATTTAAAGAACCCGAAGAGGAAGAAGAAGTAGATAATAATTGACAAGAATCTTAGACGTGCTCAAGTACGGAACACTCATTTTCGCATTTCTATGTATTGCTTCTCCGAGCATTGCTCAACTCCATGTTTTTCCTATTGCACACTCCACTTTAAGTAAGATAAATACTTCAACTCGAACAAAAGCAGGAGATCCGTTAACGCTTCCCTTCTGGGATGATTTTTCCTTTTCAGAACTAAAATATTCTCCTTCTGAAAAATTATGGCAATCCGGAAATACAGTTTGGGTAAACGATGGCATCGGCATTAATCCGCCTTCTCTCAAAGCTGCTACTTTTGATGGTCTGGATGCCAATGGCAAGCCCTACAGTGTTAATGACGTTCTTGCGAAAGGGCGAGCCGATAGTCTGGTATCCAATCCCATTCAACTTGATCTTGTCCCTGCCCCACAACGGAATACCGTTTACTTAAGCTTCTATTATCAGTTTCGTGGCAATGGCGAACCGCCTGATTCAGGAGATCAGCTACTCCTCTATTTCAAAACCGCTACTGCCTGGGAAAAAATCCTGATCCTGGAAAATGATGGATCTCTCCAACGGGATGTATTTTATCAGGTATTCGTACAAGTAACAGACGATCGATTTTTTCACGATCAATTTCAATTTCGATTTCAGAATTTTGGGCGTCTGTCTGGTCCTTACGATACCTGGAATCTGGATTATGTCTATTTGAATTCAGGACGATCGGCTACTGATAATTCATATCCCGATCGTACTCAATCGGCTCCTCTTACTTCTCTCTTCAATGACTATCGTGCCATGCCCTATTCCCATTTTCTTAAAGACCCAGCCGCTAATCTTACTCAACCAAGTTTTACCATTTACAATTTAAGAGTAGATAACAATCAGCCCATGAATTATTTTTCCTATGATTCCATCCTAACGTACAAAGATGAATCGGTGTCGTATTCAAGTCATGTCTTGGATGATGCAGAAAGTATTGGCAATTCTCTTCTTGGATTGGAAAGAAGAACAGTCCAAATAGCAACTATCCCGGCTATCGGCAATTTTGACAACACAGCTGATTCTATAAAGATTAGGTTAAAACTAGGTCTTTCAACCAAAGACAATGTCTTACCGGTTGATGCGGGTGACTATGATCCCTTTAAATATAGCCCGATTGATTTCCGACTCAATGATACGACACGAGCAGAGTTCGTTCTCGCCAATTATTATGCTTACGATGATGGTGCGGGCGAGTACGGTGCCGGCCTCAATCAGCCCGGTGCACAACTCGCCTACTTTTTTCAAATGAAGACTGATGAGCCGGATACATTGATCGGTGTAGATATGTACTTCCCTAAGTTTGGGGATGAGACAAGCCAGGTAATTCAATTGCTTGTGTTTGGGGATAATTCCGGATTTCCAGGATCAATACTGTATTCAGAAAGTGTAACCTTACAACGCTCAGGACAAGACAAGTTTTGGAGGCATGCATTCACTAATGAGGTTGGAGTGAAGGGTTCATTTTATGTGGGTTGGAAACAATCTTCATCTGCTATTATTGCCTTAGGGTTTGATAAGAATACTGACTCTGGAGAGAAAATTTATTTCAATACTAACGGAGTTTGGGAAAAGAATAACACTGAAAAAGGCAGCCTTATGATTCGTCCAATCTTTGGTGAGGCAGCCATTAATGATACTAATACCGGATTAGAGAACCGTATTAATTCAGTACATGCTTACCCCAATCCAAATGCAGGATCATTTTATCTTTCTCATGAAGTTGAAGCATTAGCTGTCTTTGACATTGCAGGCAGAATCGTTGACTTCAATAAGAACCTAGATGGCGATCGGCAAAGAATTGATTTACCTTATGCTTCAGGAGTTTATCTATTAAAACTTTTCAAAGACGGAAAATGGAGTTCCCAAAAGATTATGGTGCGGCAGCCGTAATTACTACTTCCAATGGGTTTGGCGTAAAGCACAAGACAAAAATCAGCAACGCGAGCCATCCCAGTATTTTTCGTGTATCATCCAATGGTTCTTCAATTTCGGATGGAGGATGAGCAACTCCTACGAAGCGACCTATTAGAAATACAAAAAGCAGCCAACCCGAATAGCCACGAAGATCGGGAAAGGTGGTCACCAACAAATACTGAACAGCAAAAATACCAAGGGCATACATCAGTGTGTTGACTTTGGAAACCTTGAGGCCCGTAAGACACAAGTAATTGAATCCAATGAAAAGTGGGATTCTCCACAGTAATTCTTTCGCAGGTTCGCTCGGGTTGATGTAACCCAATCCCGCAAAAAATAGAAAGAGTATATAAATAATCGTTGCAACTTTTTGATGTCTTTCATATCCAATTAATCCATACAATACATGACCGCCATCCAATTGACCAATAGGAAGAAGGTTAATACTGGTGAATACAAGTGACAGAAATCCGGCAAATAACAATGGGTAATGCATGATCTCATGCACATTGGGGATTCGTGTGGGGTCTGCCACAAACTTTTCAAAAAAAAGAAACAATAAATTTTTACCTATAATCACATCTGCGGTTCCTTCCTTCATCAATTCCGGTTGATATACATATTGAGCATAGTTAAGTCCATATTGCTCATACTCGGGATGGAACTGAAAAATGTATTCAGGTGGAGGAAGATGCGTAAATCCATACCACAGTATTCCTAATGCAGCGATAAACCCCGCCAGCGGACCGGCAATTCCTATATCAAAGTGTTGCTGTTTAGATTTGACATGACCTCTTATTCTTATTAAAGCACCCAGTGTGCCTAAGAAAAATGGAAGCGGTGGCAGAGGGATGTAATATGGCAATGAAGTTTTAATACGGTTATGCGTGGCAGTAAAATAATGACCAAATTCATGTACCGTCAGGATGAGTAGAAATGAAACTGAATAGGGCAAGCCACTAAAGAAATCTTGCCAAGAATAGTCGGGCATAAATACTGATCGTCCATAGGTCCATTCGGCCCCTGCCATCGTAGCGGTCACAAAAGTCGCCAGGAAAAGAACCGAGTGAATGAGCGTGCTCTTAATTTTTGGATTCATGAAAAAGAGAGAATATCATATCAGGATAGCGTACATGGAAAGTTTGGATACCGACTCGTGAGGCTCCCTCCAGATTTGATGCATTATCGTCCAAAAACAGCGTTTCGTGAGCAAGAAGATTATTTTCCCTAAGCACATGAGTATAAATTTCGGCATCCGGTTTTCGCATTTTCACAAGATGAGAATAATACGCTTTATCAAAATAAGGATTGAGCGTTGAACTTCCACAGGTAGACCTCACAATTTCATTAAAGCAAATCAGATGGATATTGTTTGTGTTGCTCAGCAAATAAAGTTGATAGTCCCTCTTAAGCCTCTTCAATAGCTTTATTCTTTTGAGTGGAATTTCTCCGAGCATGGCGTTCCAGGCGGCATCGATTTCAAGGTCGGAGGCTTTTGTGCTTAATAGACTCCGAACAGAATCTCTGAACTCCCGGTCATTCACTAACCCTTTTTCATACTGAAGAAAGACAGAAGAGCTTGCTACGAGTTCTTGAATTTCCAAAACCGATTTTCCGCTAATCAAAGCGAAGGCTTCTTGAGTTTTTTCCACATCAAGATCAATGATTACACCTCCCAAATCGAAGATGAGGTTTTTGGCCGTATCGAATTTCAAAAAATTGGGGATTACGCTTCAAATATGTAACATTGCACCGCATTTAACAATGCGAGATCAAAAGATAAGTCATTCAATAAGGGCCCTTAGCTCAGCTGGTTAGAGCATCAGACTCATAATCTGAGGGTCGCTGGATCGTTCCCAGCAGGGCCCACTTACTCTCCCGTATTATAACCTTCAAATTCTCGATTTTACTTCCAAAATAAATTTCGGTTGTCTTTAAATGAACCAAAAAATGTGCTAAAATTGAGGGCTAAACCTAAACACCCATGAAATTTACTTCTCTAAGAGCTCCCTTATTTGCAATTACAGTTGCTCTGGCTATTGTTTCTTGCGGCCCAGCGGCTAAACAAGAGGACAAATCAGATGAATTTAAGCAAGCCCAAGAATCTTTAAAGGACCAGATCCAAGATGTGGTCTACAATATTCCATCGCCTTCTGAGATTCCCTACCTGCTTCAGGCTACTGGTGCTGATTTTAACCAAAGCCTGGTGAATGATCGCAAAAAGGCAGATCAATACTCGACCCGCAATGATAAAGCTGCTCTTAATCTGGGCATTTATGCTGCTGATATTGGTTACTTAAGTTCTTATGACAAAACTCAGGAAGCCATCGAATACCTTGGAGCTGCCAAAGGATTGGCGGATAACCTTGGCGTTATTGGATCATTTGACCCCGAAGTATTAAAACGTTTTGAAGCAAATATTTCCAACAAAGATTCGCTTGGTGCGCTCATTAATCAATCTGTACAAAAAACTGATAAATACCTTAAGGATGACAGCCGCAATAAACTGGCTGCCCTAATGGTAACAGGAAGTTTCATTGAGGGACTTTCCATTTCAACAGGATTAATAAAAACTTATCCTAAAAATCTTTTACCTAACGACCAGCGGAATCTTATCTTGACTCCTCTTATACGGGTGATACTAGAGCAGGAGAAATCAGTGGATGAGTTGATCACGATGCTGAGTGCCGTTGACCAGGCAGAGCCAGTGGCAGGCATTGTTACAGACCTTACAGCTCTTCAGGCAAGCTACAGAGCATTGAACATTGATGAGCAAATCAAAAACAATAAAGCAAATCTTGTTCTCACTGATAAAAACTTAGTCGATATCACTAAAATTATTGATAAACTAAGATCATCTATTGTTGAATAGTCACATTTTTAAGACTAATTCCAGGGATTGGCAATCGCCAATCCCTTTTTTTATAACCAATACTTTGATCTTTACTATCTTTAAGACAACCTAAATTCAAATCGATGAGCGAACCCGTTCTCAAAGCCATCATGCGTCTATTTGCCCTTGTGGCAAAGGAAGATCAAGTAACACACCACGAGAGAGATCATATCCGAACATTTCTTACGGATCACCTTAGTCAGAAAGCAGTCGCCCCTCATTTGCAATTGTTTGATGACTATAGTGATGGATTCTCTGGTCATTTGAGTCCTGCCAAAGAAGAAGAGGCTATCGGTGATATCTGCGCAGAAATAAATCTAGAGATTGCCCAAAAACAGAAGACCGTCATTATGCTTGAACTGATGAGTATCATCCTCGCGGATGGTTCTATTTCGCATCGGGAAGAAGTTCTGGCGCAGGCCATCGGAAACGCATTCAATATTCCCAAAGGAGATATTGCCCTCATCAAAACCTATGTTCTTGGTCAGAGTCCACAACATTGCAACCACGAAGATATCCTTATTATTAGCTCCGAAGTCACATTAGAAAATCCTAAGCATATTTTTCGCGAGGAACTTGACGGATTCATCGCTATCCTTTACGTACGGAACACAGATATTTACTTCTTTAAATACCATGGAAAAACAGATGTCTATCTTAATGGTGTCCCTCAGAAGCCTGGAAATATTAATGTCCTGGCCACCGGAAGTTCCATCCGATGGGACAAGGCAGACCCGGTTTATTACGGTGATCTTCTAAGTCAATTTAAAAAGTTAAACGAAGGAACACGATTTAGTTTTGAGGCTCGAAATATCTCTTACGAATTCAAAAATGGTAAGCTGGGGCTACGAGAAGTTAAAATTATCGAGGAATCGGGGAAGCTCGTGGCACTCATGGGCGCCAGTGGCGCAGGTAAATCAACCCTACTGCATGTACTCAACGGAACTGAAAAACCATCTCACGGTGAAGTATTGATTAACGGTGTTGACATTCATAAAAATCCAAAAGAACTTGAAGGTGTTATCGGTTTTGTACCACAGGATGATCTTTTGATTGAAGACCTTACTGTTTATCAAAACCTATACTTTGCGGCTAAACTTTGCTTTAGCCATTTTTCAGAAAAAGAAATTGATACGTTGGTGATGAAAACATTGGATGATCTTGGACTAGGTCAAACCAAAGACCTGAAAGTAGGATCACCTCTGCGAAAAACCATTAGTGGTGGCCAAAGAAAGCGACTAAACATCGGACTGGAGTTACTCCGCGAACCAGCGGTACTCTTTGTCGATGAGCCAACCTCCGGACTCTCTTCCCGCGATTCTGAAAATATTATTGATTTACTGAAAGAACTTTCCCTTAAGGGCAAACTCGTATTTGCTGTTATCCATCAGCCTTCTTCAGATATTTTTAAAATGTTTGATAAGCTTGTGATTCTGGACACGGGAGGATATCAAATTTACTATGGTAATCCCGTGGATGCCGTTACGTTCTTTAAGCGCAATATTAACCTGATCAATAGTGAACAAGGAGAATGTCACGAGTGTGGTAATGTAAATCCGGAACAGATTTTCAACATCATTGAAACGAAAGTCATTAATGAATTTGGAAACTTCACCAATGAACGAAAATTTTCTCCAGAGCAGTGGAATCAAATATATAAAGAAAAGACACGAGTACCCGAAGCCATCCGGGCCAATGATGTCCCCCACTCCACATTAAGAATTCCAAGCTGGCTAAAACAAATTCAACTATTTGGATTGAGGGATATGTTATCAAAATTGAGCAACCAGCAGTACCTTATCATTAATCTATTAGAGGCTCCTCTCCTGGCTTTCATTCTTGCCTTCATTGTCCGTTACTATAATCCAGATGATCAATTCGGTGCAGGTTACATTTTCAGCAAAAACCTAAACTTGCCAGCTTATTTTTTCATGAGTGTTATCGTAGCCTTGTTTATGGGGCTTACTGTTTCCGCAGAGGAAATTATTCGTGATCGAAAAATACTGAAGCGTGAATCATTTTTACATTTGAGTCGCAGCAGCTACATCATTTCCAAGATTGGCATTCTATTTTTCATCTCTGCACTACAAACCTGCTTGTTCGTTTTGGTTGGCAATTCTATCCTGGAAATCAAAAGCATGTTCTTTATTCATTGGGCTATACTTTTCACAGTTTCATGTTTTGCAAATCTCTTGGGCTTAAACATATCCTCGGCCTTCAATTCCGCAGTGACAATCTATATATTGATTCCAATTTTATTGATTCCGCAACTCATACTCAGTGGCGTTGTCGTCAAGTTTGATAAACTAAATCCTCTGATTGGAAATACGACAACTGTCCCCGCAGTAGGTGATATCATGGCATCTCGATGGGCATTTGAGGCTGCCATGGTTTCACAATACAAAGACAATGAGTTTGAAAAACAGTTCTACTTCTATGATAAGACGATGGCAGAGTCTGATTATAAAAAAATCTATCTAATTCCTCAGTTAGAAACGAAGTTGGATTTTGTAATGCTTAACATTAAGAATTCAGAACCTGAAGTCAAAAAACTTGTTTCACAAGATCTCGAGCTCATTAGAACTGAAATTCGAAAAGAATTATCAGATATTGGTAATGATAACTTTACCCACTCAAATGATTTGATGCCAGATCGCTATGATTCTACTCTGCAAAAGGAAACCAGACTTTTTTTCGAGATCTTAAAAAAAGTTTATGTTCAGCGCTATAATAAAGCAGATCAGGAAAAAGACAAGAAAATCAGTAGCCTGACAAATACAGCTGCGGGTGAGCGGGATTTTGAAGATTATAAAAGATCGTATCAAAACGAGGCCATTGCTGAACTGGTTAGAAATACAGCTGAGACGAACCGGATTATTGAAAAAGATGGAGAACTGATTCAAAAGATTTTTCCGATCTACAAAGATCCCGATCCCGATCACATGGTTGATTTTGATGCTCAGTTTTATATGCCTTCCAAGCATTTCTTAAATAAAAATATCGATACATTATATTTTAATCTGGGCGTAATTTGGTCTATGACCATTTTACTCTCTTTAACACTCTATTATGAAATACTTAGAAAAATCATTGATGGCCTGGGAAATATCTCAAACCCAATACCGAAGCGGATGTAAGTATGTTTTTTGCCCTATCTAAAATACTTAACTACCTCACCACGCCACTGGTGATTGTTTCGGGTCTCTTGATTATTTCTTTAGTTCTCAGGAATCAAAACCTGAAAAAGAAATTTTTTATTTACGGACTGGTACTTCTACTTTTTTCTACTAATGAATTCATCGCTAATGAACTCATAAGCGTATGGGAAATTGCTGCTACTCCATTTAACAAAGTCAGCAAACACTATAAATACGGAATACTCTTAAGCGGTGTAACCCGCTCCGCCATGGAGCCCAATGACAGAGTTTATTTTCAACGAGGGGCAGACCGTGTCACACACAGCTTACAACTGTACAAGTTGGGAATTATTGACAAGATTCTAGTTTCAGGAGGGAGCGGCCAACTCATTGATTCCGGCCATCGAGAGGCCGATCAAATTGCTTCGGTGTTGGCTTTGATGGGCGTGAATCCTAATGACATTGTTACTGAGAATAAATCGAGAAATACACACGAATCTTCGCTGGAAGTGAAATCTATGCTGCGCAAGGAAGTTAAACCGGAAGACTGTCTTCTTATTACTTCCGCTTTTCATATGAGGCGTTCAGCAGCCTGCTTTGCAAAAGTTGGCTGGCCGGTAGATACCTTCAGTACTGACTTCCTAGCTCATCAAAGAAAATTTACGCTTGATGTATTGCTTGTTCCTAAAATAGATGGACTTGCAATGTGGAATACAATGATCAAGGAATGGGTCGGATGTACCGCTTATTGGGTAGCAGGTTACATTTAATCGCATTCGAGAAAATTATCTCTCTCAATCCTTTGTCCTCTTAACTCTGGTTATCATTGGTCTTCTGATTTTTTCGTTCGTTCCCAATCACGTCTGGAAGAACCTTCATCTGAAGCAAGTCGATGTATTGGCCGATATTAAACCCACGTTAGAAGAACCACAGGATCAAACGGTAAAGCTGATACTTCTAAACTAGTATTACCACTAAAGATTAGCAGTTCAAAGAAAGATTCCATTAAAGTTGGGCCAATACGTATTGAAGATTACAGCGACAGCAAGAGGAAACTTCATCATTTTTTTAACGCTTTAAAAGCTGTTCGGTGATGGGTTATTTTATTCATTTTCTGCCACATCGCATTGAACTGAAGGCAGAGAGGGTAGTGATCAATATGCCGATCGCTGGCAAAGTGGCAATGATGGTTTGCCTTATTTTTCTAGTAATTCAGACGAAGTCGGCAGGGATTCAGCCATTTATTTACTTTAAATTTTAGTTTTTCAATGAGCAGTCGGGCTATCCGTCATCAGACCCTCGTCTTTCCAGGCTTTCAAACCGCCCTCCAGTGTATATACTTTCATAAAGCCTTTCTCCCGCATTAGATCGGCAGCCTTACCACTGCGTACGCCACTTGCGCAATAAACCAGATAAGGCTTTTCTTTATCAAGTCCTTCAATCAAAATAGTAAACTGCGGACTTTTAAAATCCAAATTCAGCGCTCCCTTCAAATAGCCTTTCTGAACTTCTTCAGGAGTTCTTACATCAAGCAAGACCGCACCGGTGACGATATTGATCTTTTCTTTGAAGTCAAGAGGTTTTAAGCTCAAATTCTCCTTCTCATCTTTTGAGCAGGAACTCATCAAGAATGAAAAAATGGTTATCGATAGTATTCTCTTCATGATGGTTATGGTCTAATGTTCAATATTACCCATTTATCTAATCACCTGCACCCATCCTTTACAAACATCTTCACCCTCAATATCTGCTTCATAATAATAAACCCCAGCAGCAAGCCCATCAGCTGACCAATCATCCTTATAGTCAGGATTTTCAAAAAGCTTCTTCCCCCAGCGATTATAAATGATTAAGGAGACTTTTACACCGGCATCAGTAGTCGTTCTATCCAGATCGCCATATCGTATTTTAAATGTATCATTCCAATCTAGAGATTGGTCTGGCGTAATTACATTTGGGACTCTGAGGTCATAAAATGGAAGCGTAATCCCTTTGTCGTAAACACAAAATTCCTTTTTACCAACAACGCTCACTGTGTACACTCCGTCTTTTTGATACTCGTGGACGTCTTGAGGGGAATCCGTGGTCGTACCGTCTCCAAAATCCAAAAACGTTTCTTCTTCCGGGTCGGTCAAATTTTTCACTTGCACTTTAGGTCTTGAATAGCAATCATGAATTTTAGAAACTTCGAATTGCAAGTCAACTCCAGGTATAACTTCTATTTTTACGGTGTCCTTCTTTATACAACCATTAACATCAGTGATCGTTGCATAGTAATCTGTACTTACTTTAGGATTAATAATAGGTTGTGCTTCCTGCGAACTGAAATCACCTTCCTTATTCTTCCATTGGTACGATGCTCCACCCATTGCAATTAATTTCGTTCCAGCATCAAAGCACATAAATTCATCATTACCGACTTTACCAAGACCTTCGTACACATTAATTACCATCACGGTAGAATCCTTTCCTTTGCAAGTTCCTTGTGAGAAGGCTTTTAATTTTACCGAATACTGACCGGGAGATTTAAACTGATGAATGACTAGAGCAGTGTCTGCTCTCATCAATTTGGTGCCATCTCCCAGACTCCATTCAAATGATTGCCCACCGGCACTTAGATTCTGAAAGACAAATGGATTGGGGAAACACACTTCTGTAATACCTGGAGTCTTTAGCTTTAAAGAATTAGTTTGAATCCTGGCCTTTAGCAAGGAGAGATCAAATTTAAAAGCTGCGTTATTGCAATTTACACTGTTGTTGGTTTGATGTTCCAGAGGAACATTAACAGCCGGGAAATCGGATTGGCCACCACATCCTGCGCAGACTGCCTGATAAACAATTCCTTTTTTATTGAAACGGCTTGTTCCTCCGTCTACATGCGTTCCTGAAGATGCTCCACCAAGAAAAGAACCATATAAGAAGTTACTGGCGTCACCCGACAATACCATAAAATAAAAATCGCTCCCGTTGCTGTTCTTTTGATAGGCATCCGAGCTAACTGGTAATGCAATGGTGTTTCCACCGACATAGTTCCTTTGTACGAATTGTCCTCCTACATTTATCGTTGTTACATTTACAGCCCCACCCCACCCGCTCAGGTAAATCGTATTACAATCGCTCACCAAAAATGCGGTAGGAGAAATATCAGGGCTCCTTGAACCGGACCCGATAACAGTCGAGAAAATTGTTGTCCTTAAATCTGCAGATAGCTTATGGAGAAATTGTCCGGAGTTAGGATTAGAATATACATTTCCAATCACAGGATAAACTCCCTGCGTTTGGCCAAAGACATAAACTTCGTTCGCATCGTTTAAGTCAATCAAATACGCCTGATCATATGAAACTGTCCCTAAGTAGGTGGCGTCTATAATTTGACTTCCATCATTAGATACATGAGCAATCCAGCCATCCCCGTTTCCCTGAAAAACTGTCTTCAATCCGTTCATACCCTGAAAATCAGAACTGAATGTTCCTCCGGCAACATACACCTCATCCGTTTCATCTAATTTTATAGAATAGGCCGCATCGGTACTCGATCCCCCGAGCATCCTGCTCCAAATAATCTGGGAAAGATTGGTCGGTAACTTTATAAGAACAGCATCATGAGTACCTCCTTTGAATTGAGCATTCGGGTCTGCGTTGACAATCGGAAAATCAGTTGACCTGGTGTTCGATGCCATGTAAACAAAATCATCCTTATCTACAATAATGTCTCCTCTCAATTGATCACCATAATTGCGTGCAATCGGGCTTTCAACAAAACCAGGACTAAGGGTATTCATCTTTCCGGATACAAAGTTTAAACCATCATTATTTGACCCACCCAGGTATGTGCCTGCCAGCAAAGTGGTACCATCCTCACTCAGCTTCGCAACAAAAAGATCAGAGCCAAGAACATACGGAACTCCTCCCAGCGGATCTACATCGGTACCACCACTAAATGTTGAGCTGTTCGTTACGGGAAAATTAGTTGAACCGGTAGCTCCTAAAATAAGAAGTTCGCCTGCATGATTGACCAAAAGACTTTGAGGAGTTTCTGTCAAGTTTCCACCCAGGTAGGTTGCATACAAAAGTTTTGAACCTGACGAATCATACTTAAGAATGGCAATGTCCCAATTTCCCCCTGCATAACTAGTTTGATAAGTACCTGGGGTAGTTGGAAAATTAGTTCCTCCATTTAAATTAGAAACCATGCCGCCAGAATAAACATTACCATATTCATCATAGGTAGCCGTATTACCCCAGTTATCATAAGTTGAACCGGAATAGGCTGAAAAAATTAAAATGGGGTCAATGATAAGCTCATAGGAAGGATCATACCGATAAGGAAAATCATAACTCAATCTATTTTTATTCAGCCTATAAACGCATGGAACATGGATTCTTTTGCCATCTATGATCTGATAAGCACTCGGCTTAAGTTCGGTAATTTCCCCCACACGTGTTTCAATGACCAAGTTGTCATTTTTCAGTACAAGCGATTCAATTCCCTGGTACTCAACGGTAATGTTATCCGGATTGGCATGAGGTCTTACAATCCAATCCTGTTTAATCTTATCCTCCAGTGAATAGACTTTCAAGTCAATGTCGCAGTACAAATCATGATATAGCACAGAAGAAAAGCCCTTAGCACTAATACCCCATCTTAATCTATCTTCACCCAACATATAATTGTAGCGCGTGCCATTTGAACCTGAGCCTTCTTGCCACACTGACGGACTGGAGTTAATGAAATTTACTTCATACAATTGGGTCGCTACATTGGCGGGATGCCGATGGCCTCCTTCCGACTCAGCGATGGTTTTATGACCTGAGTTTTTTTCAGTTTCATTAAATTCGTTCTTCACAAGGTATTGAATCCGATCTCGTAATAGCATTACCTCTGCTTGCGGAATACTAGCCTTAAATCTGATTCGGTGATCCCACTGATTTTTATTCTCGATAAACGGAATACCCGGGCCGGATCTGGCAAATGTCAGACATTCACAAAAAATCAATGAGCAGAAAAGACTCTTTTTAAAAAGCAGGTCGATAAAATTCATGCATCAAGTTAACTCTCCTTCCTTAATACTTGCAAGGGTGGAGTGGTGATCACCTCACGGGAATTCCACCATCCAATAAATACCGTGAGAAAGATGACGCCTCCCCCAATCAGGAGGAGTTCTGCAGGATCAACGCTGAATTGAATATCAAAGAAGAAAAATGCCAGCAGCCATCCAGCTGCAAGAGAAAGCAATAAGCCGGTCAACGCTGAGAAAAGTCCAAGGTAGGCGTATTCAATCAATGTAATCTTCGTCAATTGGCGCGTTCTCGCACCGAGCGTCCTTAGCAACACGTTTTCTTTTATCCGGACGTACTTGCTGTTCAATACCGCTCCTGCCAGCACTACCAGACCAGTGACAATACTAAAGAGGGCAAGAAAACGGATTACTAATCCTATTTTTTTAAACAATTCATTGATTGTATTTAGAATCAATCGCAAATCCACTAATGAAACATTTGGAAAACGTGTAACCAATTCCTGTTGGAATTCATTTATCTTTTGTTGTTCCTCCACACGAGTAGTCGCCACCCAAATCTGAGGAGCATTTTCTAAAATTCCGATTGGAAAAACAAAAATAAAATTAGGTGGATCTTTAGGCCAATCAACTTTTCGTATGCCACTGATTCTTGCACGGATGGGTACGCCCTGAACATCAAACACAAGTGAATCTCCGACATTCACTTTCAATGTCTCATGCATGCCATCTGAAATAGTAACCCAGACCGAGTCTTTCTTCCCCCGCGAGAGTTTATGCATCTCACCTTTGATCAATTCCTCTGAAATCGTTAGGCTATCCCTGTAGGTGACTCGGTATTCACGTGTCAATGCCCAGTCTGGAATACTATCGGCCTGATCTTTTTGAAGGAATTCAATCGCATTACCTTTTAATTCGCTGATGCGGCACGTAATGATGGGCACAACTTGATTAACGGGTAAATGATGGTCTTCAACTAATTTGACAACACTCTCTTTTTGATTCGGCTGAATGTCAAATAAAATGGTATTGGATTGATTTTCATTGCCTTTGAACTCTACCTGATTTAGCAAACTGCTTTGGATTATATTAAGCGTAGCAATAATAAAAGCACCCAGGCCAATAGAAACTAATAGTGTCTGGGTTTGATTATTCGGACGAAATAAGTTTGACAAAGCATGGCGAAAGATAAATCCGGCACGTGCTGGGAAATATTTTCGAACAAGAAATAGCAGTAGCATGGCCACCAGTGCTAAACTTCCCAGCGCAACAGCGAGGCCAACCGAAAACAGTAATCCGACAAGAATACTTTTTGTTTGATATGCGGCTGCCAGAATTGGAAATAGAACAATCAAAACAATAACGGTGATTTTTGTCTTTGAAAAAGTGTTTCCTGGATTAAAATCGGCCCGAAGTACAGTGAGTGGTGGTACAAACCTAACAGAAACTAGTGGCAATACCGTGAAAAGAACAGCAACCATCGCACCCAGAATTATTCCCTCTACTACTGCAGCCCAGGAGATTGCAAATTCCAATTCTACAGGAATAAATTCTTTAAACGCGATAGGTATAATCTGTTGAATCCCAACACCAAGCCCTGCTCCTATGATGCTTCCCGCCAGCCCTAAAACAAAAACCTGGATAAAATAAATGTTGAAGGCCTGCCACCCCGAAGAACCAATGCAACGAAGAATGGCAACATCCTCCCTTTTTTCCCTTGCGTAGATATGAACTGAACTTGCGACACCTATACACCCTAAAATCAATGCTACGAATGCCAACAACGAAAAGAATCTGTACACTGATTTAAATCCCTCACCAAGTCCATCTTTACGAGCCTGTACGGTTTCATAGGAATACCCAAATTTTTTAATTTGAGGGTCCGCCTTTTTTAATACCGTGTTGGCCTGGTCTTCTGTATTCGTTTTTATAAACAAACTGTAGCTTACTCGGCTTCCAAATTGAACAAGCTCTGTAGAATCCAGCGAGCTAAATGAAATGTAAACTGCTGGTGCCAGAGTTGCTGTTAGACCTCCACCGCCTGGAATCTTCGATACCACTCCCGCTACTTTAAACATAAGCGTTCCTATCTTCAACGAATCATCAGAGCTAATTTCATACTGCGTAGCCAGCGACTCATCCAGCATCGCATATCGACCCGTACTCATTAATTCATAAGCGTTGGACGGCTTTGTTTCTAATTTTCCATAAAAAGGAAAAGCTCCTTGTAACGCAGTAAGTTTAACAAGGCGAGACTGTCGGCTATTCATGAACATGACCATCGAAGCCATGTCCGCATCCTGAGCCCGTTTTATGTTTTTTGTAGAGTCAAGTACACTTAGGATTTCCGGGTCAAACCTCTTATTGCTGTTGATGACCAGGTCAGCTCCCAACAATTCTTTAGCATTCTTATCTAAATCCTTCTGCAGTGAGTAATTGAGCGAGCCGATAGCAACAACAGCTGCAATACCTGTCACCAAAGAAGCCATAAATAGAAAAAGGCGTGAGAAATTGTTTCGCGCATCGCGCCATGCCATGGCCCACACCCAACGGTCTCTAAAGATGCTCTTGGTCTCGCGTTTTAACTTAATGATATATTCAATCATACAGGTGTCAACATTCTTTCATTGACCAATTTTCCACCCTTCATTTGAAGAATACGCTCTGTCTTCTGGGCCAACTCCAGGTTATGAGTAACTAAGATAAGCGTAGTCTTCTCCTCCCGATTCATTCCAAATAAAAGATCTGTTATATGCCTTGCATTCTCCTCATCCAGGTTTCCAGTTGGTTCATCTGCAAAAAGAATTTTTGGTGAAGTGATGAATGCCCTGGCCATAGCTACTCGCTGCTGTTCACCACCCGATAGCTGAGATGGATAGTGATGCATTCGATCTCCAAGACCAACACGACCCAATAGCTCTTTTGCTTTACCTGCAATATTTTTCTCACCCCGTAACTCCAGAGGCACCATGACGTTCTCTAGTGCTGTGAGTGTCGAAAGCAGTTGAAAATTCTGGAACACAAAACCCACATACTGATTCCGGATGTAAGCACGGTCATCCTCACTCATCACATTTAGCCTAAAGCCCATTAATGTGATTATTCCACCGGATGGCACATCCAGCCCTGCACAAAGGCCGAGCAAGGTTGTTTTCCCACTCCCAGAAGGACCAATTATGGATAGGCTGGTTCCCTGTTCTGCGGTGAAAGAGACGTTATCAAGGACAACCAATTCCTTCTCAGCAGATCGATAGGCTTTGGTAAGGCCTTCAGCTTGTAATACTATGTCAGCCATGGATTTTTGAAAGTTAACTTATCTTGCGGTAAAACGTTATTTACATTAGAATGATCAAGTACAAACGAGCTTTAAGCAAATCACTTTTATTCCTATTTTGAGGCACAAAGAAAGCCATTAACTTTCCAACATGGTAGTCGTTAAAACGTTATTTTTTATTGCTTTATTCTTGCTCCTCCAAGTGAAATCTCCACAAACAATTTTGTTTTTTGGAGATAGCCTAACCGCGGGTTATGGACTTTCTACGGAAGAGGCTTTCCCGGCATTAATTGAGAAGGAATTAAATAAAAAAGCCAATCGTGCAAAAATAATCAATGGAGGCTTAAGCGGAGAGACATCTGCTGGAGGCCTTGCCCGAATCGACTGGCTCTTGCGTCAACCTATTCAAATTTTAGTACTTGAACTAGGTGCGAATGACGGACTCCGTGGACTTCCTTTAGATCAGACTCGTAAAAACCTTCAGACGATCATCGACAAAGTGAAAGCCAAAAATCCAAAAGTGAAAATTGTACTAGCCGGCATGATGGTACCTCCGAACATGGGGAAACAGTATACCAACGAATTCAAGAATATTTATCCAGATCTGGCAAAGAAAAATAATGCAACGCTGATTCCTTTCCTGCTCGAAGGAGTGGGTGGAATTGAAAAACTTAATCAAAGCGATGGCATACATCCAAACGTAGAGGGGCACAAAATTGTAGCTAAAAATATTACCCCTGTTATTGAGAAACTTCTGTAAGGAAAGACGAGAGACTTTATTTAATCAACGTTTGAAGAATCCTCTCTGCCCACATAGAATACATTTTCCCGGAAGGGTGCAGACCATCGTCAGCCACTAAATCAGGTTGATCTAAGCCGTGACGTGAAATATCTGTTATCGAAATATATTTTACCTCAAGTTGGTTTGTAATGCTTTGATTAACTTTATTAAACTGATTGATCGCTTCGGAGATTTCCGGTTGCTTCGGTTTACCAAAAGGTGTGTAACCATAATCTGGAATGGAAACGACAAAAACATTCTCCTTCTTTCCTTTCGCCAATTTAATGGCAGTTACGAGTAGCTCTTTAAACTCTGGGCCGTATTGCTCGACCGACCTTCCCTGATATTGATTGTTTACGCCAATCAACAGAGAAACCAATGAGTATTCGGACTTAAGACCAGCTGCAATAATAGCATCTTTAAGATTATCCGTCCGCCAACCGGTAGTGGCGATGATTTTTAGACTCTCAATTTTAAAGTCTTTCCTGGATAATGAATCCGAAAGCTGATTAGGCCAGCGAAGATTTTCAGCAACGCTCTCTCCTACTGTATAGGAATCACCAAGCACTAAAAATTTAATTGGTTTAGATTTTGACAACGCTTGTCCCAACGAATTGAAAGGTAATGAAAAGAAAAGCAGATAGGCAATGATCTTGCCTATCATGATCAAATGGCGGTGAACGTAAGTGTGTATTTTATTTTGGTAGTTCCTATCACTCTATTCATTTCAAGTGTAAGACCAGTCTCAGTTAACGTGACCACAGAAGCGGGATAGGGATAACCAATAATATAAGCATCGGTTAGATTGCCATCGGCATCACCTTCAAAAAGCACTTCGGTTGAAAAGAGTCCTTGGGCACTAATTGTTTCATCAACAGCAATATTCACAATTAATCCATCAAGAGTAAACGCCCAGTTTCCCTTTTCAATTATATCTGGAGAGTTTGTACTACATTTTGAGGCTCCTTCAGCAGCTTGGTAATCCTGGCTCGAATTATTACTGAATGTATAAAGATTATCGGCAAAACAACCGCCAAGCGTTAAAGATGAGGCAGGATCGCTAGCAGATGTAAAGGTAATTCCAATCAATCTCCAATTCTTACTGGCATCTTTTTCGCCCGCTAATAATTTTCCTCTAACCTCAGATTCCAAAGGGGCTGGATCATCTTTTTTACATCCCACAAGAGCCAACAATGAGAAAAGTACAATAGCGACAGGAGCAATTCTTACTTTCATGAAATTCGGTTTATCGTTTTATAAAAATGGCGAAATTATTCAGCTTATCTAATGTAACTACCTATAAATATCAAAGATTTTTATCCTGAGGCAGACCACCCCCTTAGATTGGGTGATTTTTAGGTTGAGCTATCAAAAGTTAATTCCCAAAATCTCGAATTATTCAAAGCGCAATGATTCTATAGGATCAAGCTTAGATGCCTTATGTGCCGGATAATAGCCGGAGAGCAAACCGACTACAATACACACGATTAGTCCAACAAACATCCATAGCCAGGGCACAATAAAAGCCTCAATCCCCATTACCCTCGAAATCAGGTTGCCGATTACGATGCCTAAAATTATACCCGTGATTCCACCTAAAATACAAACCACAATTGCTTCTATGACAAATTGCTGGCGAATTCTAAGTGGTGTCGCTCCCAATGCCTTTCTAATTCCAACCTCACGCGTTCTTTCTGTCACCGACACCAGCATGATATTCATTAAGGCAATGGCTGCTCCCAAAAGGGTGATGAACCCAACGCCAAATCCACCGGCACGTAAAGCTCCTGTGATACTCTCAAGGTTTTCGGCAAGGGTCTCACTTTTCTCCAGTAAAAAGGAATTTTCATTTCCAATCTGATCATGCCTGATCAAACGCATAAGCCCTGTAGCCTCGCCCATGGCAAGATCCATTTGCGTAAGGTCGTTGATACCAATGGTCAGGCTGTAATCAAGACCACGGCCACTTGCCATTTGATTGGCTACAATGATGGGAATGAATACCATGTTGTCATAATTGTCTTCCGCGAGTTCTCCTTTCTCTTTCAAAACACCTATCACTCTGAATTGCGTACCCTTAAATGAAATCTCAGTGCCCAAAATATCATTCTTGTTTTCTGTATAGAGTGCATCCACAATCTTTTTACCAATGATTGCAACTTTGGTTCCGTATTGAATTTCAATGATGGAGAAATTTCTACCCTTATCAATGTTCAATCCTTTGATGGCCAGGAACTCTTCATTGACGCCTGTGATCCCCACGTTTGGATTTGTTTTATTTGATAAATGTTTTATTTCCGTAGCAAAGCTTAAATCTGCTGAGAGACTAATGCTGGAAGGAAAAGTATATCGATCAATAAACGCTTGTGCTTCGTTTAATTGAACTGGAGCATAGACCTTTTCTTTTAGTCCTTGCTGACTACCTCCGCGATTCTTTCGTGAAGAAATATCAAAAGTATTGACTCCCAAAGAGGAAAGGCTTTCAGAAACTGAAAATTCAATACCATCGATGGCCGTCAGGATGCCTACTAAAGATGTAATACCAATAGCCACGATGAGAGCAGTTAAAACAGACCTGAGCAGGTTTGCTTTTATCGACCTAAGCCCTTCTTTTATGTTTTCGAGCAGATTCATTGTATTATTTCAGGATTCAAAGATCAAAATTACGGCCGGTTACGTTGGTATGATAGACTTATATTTAATAAAATTGTTACACCTTGACCTCGAATAGACTCTTCTAACGATGCGATTCATCATTTTGTTTGTCCTTTTAGGCCTATTTAGGGTAGCCTCCGCCAATTACATTTTCATTCCGATGGATGAAAAGCAGGTAAACCATCTCAAAGCTTATGGTATTGCCTACTGGATTTTGAAGTTAGATCATGAAGTGGATTGGCTCTTGAACTACCGAGGTGGGAGTTTTATGTGCAAGTATCAACCTAAGTTCCAAAATGAATTGGTCATCCGTGGAGTGAGCTATGAAATCATTTCAGATGCCCAGGCCAATTCGATAATCACTGAAATAGCAAGTCCTGCCGTTAACTATGACATCATGAAATTGGAAAAGTATCCGCGCATAGCCGTGTATTCTCCAAAATCAAAACAACCCTGGGATGATGCAGTAACATTAGTACTTACCTATGCCGAAATACCTTATGACGTCATCTTTGACGATGAAGTGATGGATGGCTCTCTACCCAAATATGATTGGCTTCACCTTCATCATGAAGATTTCACGGGTCAATACGGAAAATTCTATGGGGTCTATCAAAACATGCCATGGTACCTTGAGCAACAAAAAGAGGCAGAAGGTCTTGCCCAAAAATATGGTTTTGGTAAAGTCTCCCAGCTAAAACTAGCGGCTGCTAAACGGATAAAAGAATTTGTTGCCGGAGGAGGATTTCTATTCGCGATGTGTTCTGCTACCGATTCCTATGACATTGCGCTCTCCGCAGAAGGCGTAGACATCTGCGAGAAGATGTTTGATGGCGATCCCGCAGATCCACGAGCACAAGAGAAATTAAATTTCGAAAATACGTTTGCCTTTAAAGACTTTATTATCTCCCGAGATCCCTATCAATATGAATTCTCAGATATCGACAACAATGCACCTGAGCGTGGCCTGCGTCAGGATAACGATTACTTTTCAATTTTTGAATTCTCTGCCAAGTGGGATCCTATCCCAACGATGCTAACCCAAGACCATACCCGCGTCATCAAAGGGTTTTATGGACAAACTACGGGCTTCAAAAAACATCTTATTAAACCTGATGTGGTGATCATGGGAGAAAATAAGGAGATTAGAGAAGCAAAATATCTCCATGGCGTATTTGGTAAAGGTTTCTGGACATTCTACGGTGGCCATGATCCAGAAGATTACCAACATACTGTAGGTGAAGAGCCAACAGATTTGGCATTGCATCCAAATTCACCCGGCTTTCGGCTGATATTGAACAACATTCTATTCCCTGCTGCCAAAAAGAAAAAACAAAAGACCTAGTCCTACTTAGTCATGTTATCGAACCTAATTTTAATCTAATTGTTTGGCCTCACCCCTACCAGGATTTATATGATGGAAGAATCCGAATTACCCCTCTCCGGCTAGGAGAGGGGCAGCATAATTGTTCGTAAACGATAAACTATAATGGGGTGAGGCCGCAAGAATGGGTTTTCAAACCAAACATCACAAAGTAGGACTAGTCTTTACTTAGTGTTTAGCTACACAGATCTACTGTAGTTGACGCCTTTGAGTATACTCTTTTTCTATCAATCAAAAAGCAATATATCAAATCCAAAGTCCATAATATTACCCTGGCCAGGGTATCCCGGAGAGGTCAAGTAACCGGAATTTGTAAATGCCTGTACCAGGTTATTGTATTTTATAAAAAACCTTCCGCTTTTCATCTTGCCTACAAAAAATACATCCGCCAATAAGAAGGAAGGAACAACAGTCGTGTCTTGATTATAAAATTGCTGAATAGCCGGATCATACCCTGTTGCCTTATAGGAAGATTTCCAATGCGCGTCCAAGCCAATCTGCACCTGCAAATTGCCTTTAAAAATTTTGCCCTCAAAAGCCAATTGCATATTTGCAAACACCTGTGGAATGCGAAATGCATCATCATCATTTTGCAGAAACGATGTATAAATGATCTGAGGCCTCAAATAGATATATTTTAAAAACCGAATGCTCACTCTAAGTTCAGGTGATAAAATAGTTTGACTTCCTCCTGATTGAAAAGGGAGTACCGTTTGTTTTGATGGACTTGTTGGTGTGATTTCTTTAAAGAAGATATAGTTTTTATAGGTAGAAAACGTACCACCCGGTGAGATCACTATAGGACCTAGCCTAACTTTTAAAAAACCGCTAGCTTGATTAAGTGAAACATTAGAGAAAGAATTATTCCAATAATCGTGTCCCCCCGAATAGGAGGTCTGCATCAGCCCCGGTTTGGAGAGCAAACTCTTCACGGAGGCGTCTAACCATGGGCTCTTAAACTCACCTTCAATTCTGTAGTTGCCATCCAATAAATACTCTGCATTACCCGCCAACTCAGTGAGGGAGTCAATTTCCAAGGCAATTCTTCCACCTACGTAGTGCTCAACAGATTTCGGCTTAAAAGATAGTTCATCAATTTCCAATTTTTGATTAGTGTATTGATAGGATCTTTTTTTGTAGTAGAAATTATAAAGTAGGAAGGCCGCATTTCCTTTAATACCAACTTCATTCTGAAAAATCTTTAGTGTTGTTTTATCTGTAATGGTATCTGATGCTACGGCCACTGAATCATAGAAATCTTTTGGATCCTGGCTGGTGATGTTTACGAACTTATTGACTTGCTTCCCCAAGTCTCCCATATGATAAATCTGAAATGGCTTTGCCAATTTATATTCATGCAGTAAATGGACGTTATTTCTTAAATCTTCACTACCTGTTGCTACAAGTTTCTGTCCAGTCTGGGGATTAAAATAGTTAATATAAGGCTCATCCGGGCCTACATCTGCGCCTCCTGATTCAGCCACCCGATGCCTTATCCTTCGGTAATTCAACAGTAATGAATATCTATCATTTTTAGTTTTGTAGGTCGTGTACAAATCATAATAGTGGCTTATCGTTTGGCGCTTACCTTTTTGACGGAGCAATTGACGGTCGATGAGCATGGGCCTGTAATTAAATCCAAAATTCCATCGCGGAGTAATATTACGGCTAAACTCAACGCGAGTCATAGCTCTTCCTTTACCTCCCCAGATAATAAACATCCGACTGTAGGGAGACTTAGTATCAAAATATTTAGGTTCTTCAACTTCATAATATAGATTGTATGAATTAAAACCAGATGTAACACCTATCGTAGAGGAGAAAGTCGGAAAAATTGGACTTAATGCTGTCCCAATATTACCAAGGTCTTTATATAAATTATTAAAACGTTGTACAAAAGTCCAACGATGATAGTTATTGATAGAAGTGTCAAGAACATAATAAGTCTTTTTGTTATAAAAGAGGTTCCTCTCTGTCGTCCAAAGTGTGGTTTTGGGTCCATAGATATTTTTTGTTGTGTCATCTACAATTTGAGAGCCTGTTCTTCTACCTTCATCCTTTTGCTGAGCCACTAAATTAAATGGAAGGGAAAAAAGAAATAGCAGTAAGAAATACCACAAGAATTTCTCCGAAAGGTGACCTTTGGATGAAAAGGATTTAGGAATGCTAATGTTACTCGTTATAGAAAGGTTGCTCACGGATGATCTGATCTAAATTCTTCCATTGCCTGAACAACCATCCTATCAAAATCCGCTCCATGATTCAAGAAAGTGGTTGAAACTGGGAGAAAAAACCAGGGTAACCCAAAAACTACATCTTTAAATTTATCATCAATCAATTTAACCATGTCCTTCTCGGTCGTGAGGATAAATAGCGGCTTCTCCTGTTGGTTGTAAAATTCAGCAATATTCTTTAGTTCTGGTAGAGAATAATTATGATGATCTGAAAACTTAAAATGTTTGATAATTTTAAATCGGGATGCTACATACTGTACAAAAAGCGTTGTGTCAGCAATCCCAGAAACTATAATTACCTCATTTGCAAGAGGAGATAAATGCGCTCCAATTGGAATTGGCTTTCCATATTCAAGACTCGAAAAGAAAACGGGTTTCTCTCCTGAGAAATTTTTCACTTTCAACGATATCTCGGAACAGTTCTGTTCATCAACATCCTCTTTGCATTTTGTAATCACTACAATGTCAGACCGGGATGCTCCCTGACGCGCTTCACGCAATCTACCCAAGGGAAGCAGGTGATCATTGTAGAAGGGTTTCTTGTATTCGCTCAAAAGTATGCTAAGCTGAGGTCTTACCGATCGGTGTTGAAATGCATCATCCATTAAAATAACATCCGTATCCGGATGTTGATGAAGAATGTGAGGTATCGCGAAGGCTCGGTCTTCACACACCGTAACACTGATATCTTCAAATTTTTGAAATAACTGAAAGGGTTCATCTCCAATAGTGCTTGCACATTCCTTTCCGGTAGCAAATCGAAGGCCTCTCGTCCTTCTACCATATCCCCTACTTAATATTGCTACCTTATACTTCGATTTCAAAAGGCGAATAAGGTACTCAATCATCGGTGTTTTCCCAGAACCACCAAGGTTCAGGTTGCCCACACTGATAACCATCGTTTCAAACTGAAAAGATTTCTTATGACCTATCGTATAAAGATGATTTCTGAGGCGGGTAACCGCATTATAAATCACGGCAAAAGGAAAAAGCAGGAATTTCAAAATAAACATACTATAGAGCGGACTATTTCATTCATTTCGTTTCAATAACAGAAATATCCTTTATTTACCCACTGAAAATTGACTAATTCTTAAAAATTATGAGACAATCACTGCAAATCGCATAATTCTTGGTGATCTCAGCATATTTTTGGACAAAAGTACTTAATCAATGGAATCGTTATTAATAAAAGAGGTGACTAGCTACCTCGAAACCCTTGCTCCCAAATCCTTACAGGAAGGATACGATAATTGCGGGCTATTAACGGGAAATCCTGATGATCGTGTAACCAGTATTCTTGTAACACTGGATTGCACAGAAAGCGTTGTCGAAGAGGCTCTCCACTTGAAATGCAACCTTATCATAGCACACCATCCGATTATTTTTAAAGGGCTAAAAAAAATAACAGGTCAGAATTATGTCGAACGTACGATCATCAAAGCAATAAAGAATGATGTAGCTATCTATGCCATCCATACAAATCTTGACCATGTGTACAAGGGTGTGAATAAGAAAATTGCAGAAAAACTTGGGCTTCTCAACTTAAAAATATTAGCACCTAAGAAAAATACACTTTGTAAACTCGTGACCTTTGCCCCTATTGTTAAATCAACCGAGATTTTAGAAGTTCTTTACAAAGCTGGTGCCGGTCAAATAGGAAATTATAAAAACTGCAGCTTCCGTGTCTTCGGAACTGGAACGTTTCTTCCCGCCTTTAATACAAATCCTCACATCGGGCAACCTGGTAAACCTGAAGAAACTGAGGAGGCCAGAATAGAAGTAATTTTCCCTGAACATCTAACCTCTGCAATTGTAGATGTTTTAAAAAAGGAGCATCCTTATGAAGAAGTTGCCTACTATGTCAGCCGTATAGAGAATGAAAATCAGGAGGTTGGGGCCGGCATGATCGGAGAACTTCCCACTGCTGAGGAACCGAAAGTATTTTTGGAGCGTTTGAAACACGTGATGAAGGCAGAGTGCGTGCGTTATACTTCCCTGATCAAAAGACCCATAAAAAAGGTGGCCGTTTGCGGAGGCTCAGGAAGTTTTCTGTTACCGAACGCTATCCAGGCCCAAGCTGATGCTTTCGTCTCTGCAGACTTCAAATACCATGACTTCTTTGATGCCGATGGTCAAATTTTGGTAGCCGATATTGGTCATTTCGAAAGCGAGCAATACACGAAAGAGCTATTAAAGGAGGTTTTGGAAGAAAAATTTCCTACTTTTGCGATCAATTTTTCAAACACAATTACCAACCCCATAAGTTATCTTTAAGTAATGGAAAATCAAACAGTTGCACAGAAATTAGAAGCCCTCGTTAAGTTACAATCCATTGATTCGAAAATTGACGAACTCAGAAAACTTCGGGGAGACCTGCCAGATGAAGTTCAGGATCTGGAGGATGAGATGGAGGGGTACAAAACCCGCCAAGGTAAGTTTGAGGCAGATTTAAAGGAATTGGAAGAGGCGATAAAGAAAAACAAGGAAGGCATTAAGGAGGCCGAAAAGCTTGTTAAAAAATACAATGAGCAGCAAAAGAATGTCAAGAACAACCGGGAGTTTGATGCAATCACGAAAGAGGTAGAACTTCAGGAATTGGAAGTTCAGATTTGCGAAAAAAGAATAAAGGAAGCCAAGGAAAAGATTGATGGCAAGAAGGCTGAGATAACTACAATTGATAGCTTTATAAAAGAAAGAACCGAAGATCTTGAGAATAAGAAGAATGAGTTAAACGACATTCTGGGTGAAAGTCAGGAAGAAGAGAAGAAATTCTTAGGCGATCGTGAGAAGGCAGCAAAAAAAATTGATGAGAAGCTTCTTAAATATTACGAACGACTCAGAGGAAGTTTGTCTAACGGACTTGCTGTAGTGCGGGTTGTTCGTGGTGCAGCTGAAGGTTGTAACATCATCATTCCTCCGCAAAAAATTGCTGAGATCAGAGAGAAGAAAAAGATTGTTATTGATGAGCACTCCGGGAGAATATTAGCCGATGTAGACATGGGCTCCATGGAGGAAGAACCAAAGCCGAAGAAAGCTGCTCCTGTAAAACGGAAAAAAGTTGGCTAAGTCACTCAAATGGATTTTAAAAAGAGCAGGTATTTCTACCTGCTTTTTTTTGTTTCCTTTTTTTTCAAGCGGTGCTGCAGACTATACGTGGCAATTTGATGCCGAACTACAAAAGGCTTACAGTCTAATTCTTAACCTAAAGACTGATCAAGCTTACTTAATTTTAACAAAGAATACGAAGTCAAATGAGCTACATCGACTTTACCTTCTCACATTTTGCGAAACTGTGGATGTTCTTATCACTGAAGACGGAAAGAAATTCGAAGGCGTTGAACTGAAATTCAAGGATAGGCTTACCCGGCTTGAAGCACTTCCTGAAAGTGCCGAGACACTTTTCTTGCAAGCCGAGATTAATCTGCAAAAAGGGTTCAACTTTCTCAATTTGAATCAGGAGTTAAATGCTGTTATCTCTATCCGCAAAGCGTATACGCTAACACAGGAGTGCCTTAAAAAATATCCAAACTTCATTCCAATTAAGAAGACCAGTGGAGTAATTCAGGTCATGGTAGGATCCGTACCCGACAAATTTCATTGGTTCATGAGTTTGTTAGGCATGAAGGGTTCAGTGACGAAAGGCCAACGGCAGCTTGAAGAACTACGGCATTCAAAATCTTCACTTAGAGAGGAGGCAACTATTCTTTTTTTTACGATTAAGGGATTTATTAGCCAGCAATTTGAAGAAGCAGGTAAAGGGATTCAGGAATGTTTAAAAACCGATCCGGATAATCGTTTATTGCTCTTCCTGGGTATTAATATGCTTGTTAAAAATTCTCAAAGTGAAGTTGCACTTCATCTCATTCAAAATCTGGATTTGCATCCTCAGGGATTGCAGATGCATTACATTGAATACCTAAGAGGTGAAATTCTTTTACAACGGGGAGATTATCCGCAAGCAATACAGGCGTATCAAAAATTTATCGTAGGCTATAAAAGTCAGAGTTTTAAAAAAGACTCCTATTTTAAAATAGCGCTTTGTTACTGGCTCCAAAATAAGCCTGAGCTTGCGTGGCAAAATTTCGAAAAGGCTAAAAAAACAGGAAAAGATATTGCAGAACCTGACCGCTATGCTGCGCGACAACTTGAAGAGGCAAAATTCCCTAATCCAAAAATTCTTAAGGTAAGATTTTCCACAGATGGTGGCTATTATAAAGAAGCCAAGGAAGTTCTGCACACTATCCTCCCTTCTGACTTAGCAACCCTAAAAGAGCAAACTGAATTCTATTATCGAAAGGCAAGACTCAGCCACAAGACAGGTGAAATCTCAGCGGCCAAACTCTTTTATGCACAAACCATTGACATGTCAAATGACAACCCCTGGTATTTTGCCCCTAATTCTGCCTTGCACCTTGGGTATATCGCACAAGCACAAAAAGAAAATGCAACAGCAAAGCGCTATTTTGAAAAAGCCTTGAGCTATAAAAAGCACGAATACAAAAATTCGATTGATAGCAAAGCAAAGTCTGCCTTAGAGCAAGTCAACTAACTCGGAAGAACATCTACCTTCTGGGCAGACTTAACAACCAGCGATTGAAGGTGTCTTACATCACTATAGTGTTCAATACTAAAGAATGAACCTGTGTAATTCAAAACATAAAGACATAAATTCTGATGCTCAAACAAGTCCATGCTTTTCAATGGATACTGGAGTAGGTAACAAAGCAAAATACGAATGGCACGACCGTGCATGCAAATGAGAATAGTTGATTCATTCTCCTTTCCCATCATATAATCTATCGCTGGTTTTTGACGAGTAATGACATCTTCAGGAGATTCTCCACCCGTAATTCGCTCATTGGTTTTACCCAACTGCCATTGTCTAAGCATCCAATGGTAGTATTCATCTTCTTCAGGTGTAATTTTCTGTCCTTCCTTTTCTCCCCAGCTTATTTCATTCAGGCCACTCAACGACTCATGCGGAATACCTAACTGGATAAAACTCGTAACCGATTCTCTCGCCCTCTTGAGTTGAGACGTATAAACTTTATCGAACTTAATGTTCTTATAACTGTTATAAAAAGCAAGTGCCTGAGCGCGACCCTTTTCATTCAATGAAGAATCAATTCCACTACCCTGAACAATCCCCTGCAGATTGAAGTCAGTTTCGCCATGACGGACCAGGTATATTTTTTTGCAACTCAATTTCCTCTAATTTGGGGCCAAAAATAAGGAAATTGCACTTCACTATACGATTAATTATACAACATGACGCTCTTTAAATCAGGAATCACTCTTGAAAAGTTAAATCAATTTTTCGCCAACACGCTTGTTGCGCATTTGGGAATTGAAATCACCGGAGTAGGTGAAGATTATATTGAAGCAAAAATGCCTGTAGATCACAGAACCCATCAGCCCCTTGGGCTGTTACATGGAGGTGCATCGGTTGCTCTAGCGGAGACGTTGGGAAGTGCGGGTGCGACTTGCTGTGTCGATGCTAAAACTCAGTATTGCGTTGGGCTTGAAATCAATGCGAATCATATTAAAAGTGTACGAGATGGCTTTGTTTATGGAATTGCCAAACCCATTCACATCGGAAAAAAAACGCAAGTTTGGGAGATCAAAATTACGAATGAACAAAAACAACTTGTCTGCATCAGCCGGATCACGCTTGCTGTGATTGACAAACGCTAATCTTTGCCGAAATGCAAATCACTAATTCCTCCGTTGCTCAGTTAACCACCGAAAGCCATCTCCTCCCCTTGCTTATTGGCAATGCGCTGAAGGAAGGAAATGCCCTAACAATGTGGAGGATGCCCAACAGCAATGAGAAGCATCTCTTAATTTGTAATGATGGAGTCAAGCAAATAACTGATGTTTCATTGGAAGAGAGTTCCACTGGATTTATTTTTTCTCCTTTTGACAATATTAGCGCTAGACTATTTTTTAAAGGTAATGTTATTCATTCCTTCAAAGATGGCCTTCTTGAAGTCAATCCACTAGCAGAGAATCATCTTAAAAAAGATAATTTCGAAAATTCTGACCCATTAAAGTTTAACAAAGCTTTTTATGTCAATAAAATTCACTCATCAAATCAGGTCGAACAAGATTATTTACAATTAATAGTAAAAAGCATTGATGAAATCTCTAAAGGTACTTTCGAAAAGGTAGTTCCCTCTAGATCCAAAAAAATAGAGTTGTCCTCTGAATTTGATATCCTGAAAACATTTCAGAATCTATGTGCGAGTTATCCCACTGCGTTGGTTTCCCTCGTCTCTTCTCAGGAAACGGGAACCTGGATTGGCGCTACTCCTGAACTCCTTGTGAGTATCGATGAACACTTCCGCTTTAAGACCGTTGCATTGGCGGGCACAAAACGTTTTACCTCTGGCATGGATATAAAATCAGTTGCCTGGACTGAAAAAGAAATAGAGGAACAGGCGATGGTTTCACGCTACATCATTAACTGCTTCAAGAAAATTCGGTTGAGGGAATATCGAGAACATGGTCCCCGAACGGCTGCTGCCGGAAATCTTCTGCACCTGAAAACGGAATATGAAGTGGATATGAAAGCCACTAATTTTCCACAATTAGGCTCCGTGATGCTCAAACTCCTTCACCCCACTTCCGCTGTGTGCGGAATGCCATTACGTAATGCGTTGGATTTTTTAAAGGAAAATGAAGGTTACGATCGTCAATTTTACAGTGGTTACCTGGGGCCTGTGAATTTTAGAAATGAAAGTCACATCTTTGTCAATTTACGATGCATGCAGATTCACGATCAACAAGCAACTTTGTATGCAGGAGCGGGAGTTACTATCGATTCTATTCCAGAAAAGGAATTGGAAGAAACTGAAATGAAAATGGATACCCTTCAAAAAGTAGTTACTAATTGATCAATCAAAAAAAACCATGGTAAACTATCAGCCAATCTATGATATTGCTGAAGTATGTTCTCAAAAAGGCCTAAGCCATGCGATCCTTTGTCCTGGCTCTCGATGTGCTCCTTTAACATTAGCCTTCTCACGTCATCCTGACATTACTACCCGGTCCATCAGTGATGAACGTAGTGCAGCGTTTATTGCACTTGGGATTTCTCAACAAACAAAAGTTCCTGCTATTTTACTTTGTACCTCAGGATCTGCTGCCTATAATTTTTCTCCGGCCGTGGCAGAGGCATTTTATCAGCAGGTACCACTACTTGTTTTTACGGCCGACCGACCAAAAGAATGGATTGATCAATTTGATGGGCAAACTATTAATCAGGCGGGAATCTATAATTCACATTGCAAAAAATCGTTTGAGCTGCCTCAAGACTATCAGCATCCAGATGCCCATTGGCATATTAATCGAATCGTTAACGAAGCCATCAATCTTGCCAGTGAATTTCCTCCAGGACCAGTGCATATTAATGCGCCCTTCCGTGAACCTCTATATCCGTCTTCATCAGAGGCAATTACGTTTTCAACGTCACTCAGAATTATTGAAAGTCTTGATTGCAGCAAAAATTTGTCAGATAAAGAAATTGAAGAAATTAAGAATGGCCTTGCCTCATTTAGAAAAATTTTTATTGTTGCAGGGCAAGATGATTTTAATGAAATCCTAATCAAGGCAGTAGAAAAATTTGCAAGACAGAATAATGCAGCCCTGGCAGGTGATGTTATTTCAAATTTTCATAGTCTTGCTCTTACTAACCGTTTGTCGGATTCGTTCTTAGCGCACTGTGGGGAAAGCGTAAAACAATCCTTACGTCCCGAACTCCTTCTCACGTTTGGAAAATCGGTAATCTCCAAAAATCTAAAAACCTTTTTACGGCAATATCACCCACAACAGCATTGGCATATCCAAACAAGTGGACCTGTTGTAGATACCTTTCAAACATTAACCAAAGTAATACGATCTACGCCTCAGCATTTTTTTGGAAGTTTAGTCTCAGAAAAAGCGTTGTCCAATTTTGAAATTCAAAAAAAAGTAAATTTCGTGAGCCTTTGGGAAGCCGAGGAACACCGAACAGAGCGATCCGTCAATAATTTTTTCTCAGCTCCCCTCTTAAGTGAACTAGCAATTGTAAAGGAATTATTGAAGGCCCTACCGCAACGATGCAATTTGCATTTAGCCAACAGCATGTCAGTTCGCTATGCCAATTTCATTGGGCTAGAGGCTGGTAAAAAAGGAATTCATGTTTTTGCTAATCGCGGAACAAGTGGTATTGATGGCTGCACCAGCACAGCAGTGGGTCATGCACTGACCAGCGATGTTCCTAACTTCCTTATCACAGGAGACATGGCTTTCTTTTATGACCGCAATGCATTCTGGAATAATTACCCAATTCCCAACCTACGCGTCATCGTATTAAATAATCATGGAGGGATCATTTTTTCAATGATCGATGGACCAGGCAACCTACCCGAACAACAAGAATATTTTATCACCCATCAAAGGCTTACGGCAAAAAATCTGGCGGATGAATTTGGATTTGATTACCTGAAATTAGATCATCTCAAAAAAATAAAAAATGTATTAAAGGACTTTATGGACTTTGATGGTAAAACTAAAATCCTTGAAATCGAAAGTGATCAACAATTGAATATAGAACAGTTTTTGAAATTTAAAATGGAAATAAAAAAAGGTTATGAAGCTTAAGTACGATTGGAAACCGATAAAAGAGTATAAAGAGATTTTATTTCATAAGTATGAAGGAATAGCTCGCATTAGCATTAATCGCCCCGAAGTACACAATGCATTTACGCCCCTAACGGTAAACGAAATGATTGATGCGATGTATCTCTGCCGTGAGGACGCGGAAATAGGTGTTGTTATCTTAACGGGAGAAGGAGGCAAAGCCTTTTGTAGTGGAGGTGATCAAAGTGTCAGGGGGCATGGTGGCTATGTTGGTACCGATACAGTACCACGACTCAATGTCCTTGACCTTCAAAAACTAATTCGATCTATACCCAAGCCCGTTATCGCTGCAGTAGCAGGATGGGCCATCGGTGGTGGACATGTATTGCACGTTGTTTGCGACTTAACCATTGCTGCAGAGAATGCCCGTTTTGGACAGACCGGACCAAAAGTGGGTAGCTTTGACGGTGGCTTTGGAGCATCTTACTTAGCCCGTATCGTTGGTCAGAAGAAAGCTCGTGAAATCTGGTATCTCTGCGATCAGTACGATGCCAAAGAGGCCATTGAAATGGGATTGGTCAATAAGGTAGTGACTTTGGAATTATTGGAAGAAACTTACGTAGCCTGGGCAAAAAAAATATTATTAAAAAGTCCATTGTCAATTCGTATGCTTAAAAGTTCATTCAATGCTGAACTTGATGGCCAGGCTGGAATTCAGGAGCTGGCAGGGAATGCCACATTGCTCTACTACCTGAGTGATGAAGCGAAAGAAGGTAAGAATGCCTTTATCGAAAAGCGTGACCCTGATTTTTCAAAATTTCCAAAATTTCCATAATGACTTATCCCGAAGTCTGGCTGAAGTTGAATGGTAAAATCTACACTACCACAAAGCTTGCTTCGGGATTACCCTCTGGCTCATTCACAAAATTTGAGCGAGATACATTAACTTTTTGCCATGAATGGCTGAACGGAAAACTTGATTTTCCAATTGAAACCTCCGGATCAACCGGTCAGCCAAAAAAGATTACTATCAAGAGAGATCAGATGGAGGCCAGTGCCCAATTAACAGCACAAGCACTGAACTTACAGCCAGGTTTCAATGCGCTTCTCGCACTTGATCCAGATTACATAGCTGGCAAGATGATGCTGGTAAGGTCTCTTGTTATTGGAATGAATACCATTGCTGTTGAACCCTGTGCTGACCCCCTCAAGGGTCTTGAATATGAGCAAGTTGATTTCGCAGCTTTAGTTCCTTACCAGGTAAGAACAATTTTGCAATCTGCATCATCGGTAAAAATATTAGATACTATCAATGTTCTTATCGTTGGAGGTGCCGCATTGGATCAGCAATCCATCGATCTTCTTCAAAATTCAAAATGCGAGGTATCCCTTACCTATGGCATGACAGAAACGATTTCTCACATTGCGCTTCAAAAAATAAATGGCAAACAGAAGCAGGAAAGTTTTGTGTCTTTGCCAGGAATTTTGCTGGCAAAGGATGAACGCGATTGCCTGATCATTGATGCACTACCATTCGGTCTTCAACCGATTAGAACTAACGATGTTGTAAATTTGCTTTCCTCAACCACCTTCCGTTGGCTCGGACGTTGGGACCATGTAATTAATACAGGAGGTATTAAAGTGTTTCCTGAAAAAATCGAGAAGGAAATAGAAAAAGTTTTCCATCAATTCAATTTACAAAACAGGTTCTTTGTTTCAGGATTACCCGATCAACTTCTTGGAAGTAAAGTTACTTTAATCATTGAGGGGGATTTCGCTAAGGATATCTTCAGTAAAGCTAAAGAGTCTCTTAACTCTACTCTTTCAAAATATGAGGTGCCACGGGAAATTAAAGTCATCCCTCAATTTGTAGAAACCAAAACTCAAAAAATCAACCGCATTGCAACACTGAAGTTGACCTCATGATAACTTCACCCTCCCCTCTTTTCCAGCGAAGGAAAAGAAGGGTTCTAAGGGATCCGCTTTACCCGCTAAGGTTAAATCTTACTTTCTTGTTTGCTTTAAATCCAAAATCTCCTTCTGAAGATCAAGCACCATGCCTGCCAATTGCTCGGTAGAAACTTCATGCTTGGAATCAATGTCAGGAAACTGAACACTGATATAGGCTTTAGCTGACCATACTTCCACTACCTCTTCAGCATCGATTTGATATGGAGCATAGTGCCGATTGTCAGAGACGAGAAATAACTTTCCGCTCTCACTCAAATAATTAAAGACGCGCTTGTACACGATTCCTTCCCGCTGGGTAATCAGAATATAGGTCTTACCATTTTTTATACTTTGAATGTTATCGACATATTCCGCTACAACGATAGTGCCCGGCAAAATGGGAAGCATTGAATCTCCACTAATCTCAAACGCCCGATACGTACCTTGAGGAAGGATGGGCAGCTTAAACCGAGGCAACTCTTTTACAAACTCAGGATCAGCATATCCATTCAGATAACCGGCCGCTGCTTTTTGAGGAACCAATTCAATATTATCTTTCTTATGGCTGTCCATCGTCACAACCAAAACTTCTTTTCCTCTTACAAATTTTTCATCAGTTCCTAGAGATGTCACATCACTGCTGATTAATTTATCTACTGTTGTGCTGAACAACTCTGCCATCTTTTGAAGTAGCTCAAGCCGAGGTTCTGCCCTCCCTTCTTCATAGGCTCCAACAAGCGATCTCTTTATTCCGAGTTTTTGAGCAAACACATCCTGCGTCCAGAACTTTTGCTTCCTTAAGAACCGTAGGGTTTCATTGATCTTCATAGAATAAGTTTTAGGCTGCCTTTCTGTTTTCAGATTTATAAATAAGAATTTTGCCAGAATTTGCTTCACGGTTAATCAACGAAAATAGATTTCGCTGGTAATACCGATCAGAACATCGCATGGCATCTATATGGCGATTGATTTTCTCTACTACTTCCCGCACGGAAGTCTTGGGTTCAGCTAAAAGATACCCATATAACTCCTGAGAGAAGCCTTCTGTATTGAAATTGACCTGAAAACGGCCTGAATTAAGCCTTTTGCTTGTCAGATTGAGTCTAAAATTCTCCATTAGCTAATAATTTTAGCTAATTAATTACTATAATCAATCAATTCCAAACAATAGCTAAATTATTTAGCTAAACTCCGATAAATCCCAACTCTCCTTCAAATCATAACGCAACGTCCCCTTCTCTGCAATCAAGGGAGAGGGAAAATTATTGGCGTATATCGATCCTGTACCTAGTCCCTGAGGTATTTTAATATCATAATTGGCGGTAAACTGGCTAATAACATTAAGCCCGATATTAGATTCCAACGCAGAAGTAATCCACCAACCTATTTTTCGTGACTCTGCCAGTTCTATCCATTCCTGGCAGGCATATAAACCTCCATGAAGTGTGGGCTTCAGAATAATGTATTGGGGTTTAATCCGATCAAGTAATGACTCCTTTTCTTCTTTA
>JANNRV010000145.1:0-1871 GCA_031401775.1 Bacteroidia bacterium
AAGAGATTACCGAAGCCTTGTTCCAGGGTGCCTATGATGCACTGCTTTCGATGGGCGCAAAAAGATCAAACATCATCCGCAAAAATGTTCCGGGTAGTTTTGAGCTGCCGCTAGCGTCTTTATGGATGGCAGAGAAAAAAGGTATAGATGCAGTGATTGCATTGGGATGTGTGATACAGGGAGATACACCACACTTTGATTACATCTGCCAGGCAGTAGCCTTAGGTATTATGGAAGTTAATCTTTCAACACGCAAGCCGGTGGCCTTTGGTGTCCTGACCACCTTAGATAAGAAGCAGGCCCTCGCCCGCGCAGGTGGTAAACATGGAAACAAAGGCGAAGAAGCAGCTGTGACAGTGGTGAAGATGCTGGAGATTAACTGACCAGCGTTTACATCAAATCTGCCGGGTAGCATTACTAATTCAACCGATTGTACTTTGTTTCGTATCTTCACTAACTCAAACAAAACGGTTATGAAAAAGATTTTGACGGTTCTCATTCTCTTCGTTTCCCTACAGAGCAGCTATGCGCAATGGATCCGCGAGTGGTCTGTTGGATACGCCTTTTCAGATCCTACCGGCAAAATGAAACAAAATATTAATCAGGCGCACGGGGTTGTGATGGATTTTCACATGGTATCACCCAGCGGTAAATATGCTTTAGGAGCTGACTTGAACTACTCTATTTATGGTCTTGATCAATCCACTCAGGAGTACACCTTTCCCGATGGAACAAAGGCTGACATGGATATTAATGTGACAAACTCCTTTATGAACATTATGGCATCCGGACGCTATAATTTATTAACCGGCAAGATACTGACGCCCTATGTTGGTATGAAAGTGGGCTATTCATTTTTCAGTACCGATTTAAATATTTATGATCCGGATGATTTTGATAGTTGCAAGCCAATAGAATCTGATATTCTGCAGAAAGACGGAACATGGATTTACTCCCTTGGGGGCGGTGTACTTTATGATCTTTCCACTGTGTTCAAGCGATTGAAAAAAGGAGCGATGTCAATAAACCTGAGCGCTTTCTACACGCAAGGAGGTGCCGTTAATTACATGAATACCGATGCGCCTGATATGAATCATACCTCCTCTCCTCCCAATCGCTCGAGTGATCTGGAAGCTGAATTTATCAATACCCAAACTCAGGTTATTCATAAACATCACATTGGTTATGTTTACACCAGCTTTGCTCAGATGATGGATTATCGGGTTACATTCCTCTTCAGGAAGGTGAAAAGAAATCACAAAGAGTAATCAACTCCACAGTTAGCGTTCTAAATTTAGATTTCTGTTTGCCTTTGAGAATGAGATCATATCTGTTCTTTAGAGACAAAAAAAGCCTTGCAGTCTTTCAACCACAAGGCTTACCTAATCAATTAAAACAACCTCTTCGCTAATCCAATTTCATCACACGCAGTACTTTGTTCTCTGTACCTGCATTGATTTTTAACAGATAGACACCTTGCGCCATCGACTTTTCAATGTCAATCCGTGTATTAGTTTTTTCTTGTGAAGCATGAATCATTTTTCCATTGAGGTCGTGGAGCGACACGGTTGCCTCTTGTTGATCAAGAGTGTTAATGATGAAACTCAGCCTTTCGCGGAAGGGATTGCTTAACACTACCACCTCAAAAGACTTCATCATAACTTCTTCTCCCACCTCTTCGCCCAGGTCATCGCCTTGCCAGTTGCCACGATCTCGGACGACTGGGTTAACAGTTGTGAAACTCCGTGTAGGTCCCCATAGTCCTGGTGCCAGGCTTGTGCTCACTCTCGTGTAATAGGTAGTCGCTTGGGTTAACCCTGCAAAGTTGATGGTGCGTGTTGCTTTTGATTTTACAATAGCTAAGCCAGTAA
>JANNRV010000146.1:0-2227 GCA_031401775.1 Bacteroidia bacterium
GCAAACTCTGTGTTATGCGTCACAATGACGAAGGTATAGCCCAGTTCTGCGCGAAGTTTAAAGAATAAACGATGGAGTTCCGATGCATTTTTAGAATCCAGATTACCACTCGGTTCATCCGCAAAAACGATATCCGGAGAATTGATCAGCGCCCTCGCCACTGCTGTACGTTGTTGTTCCCCTCCCGACATCTCTGAAGGTTTATGGTGCATACGCTCTGCAATTCCCAACATCCGGAGAAGTTCCTCTGCCCGGTTTCTTACTGCCTTCTCGTCTCTTTTGCCAATTAATCCCGGGATCATAACATTCTCAAGAGCAGAAAACTCCGGCAACAGGTTGTGGAATTGAAACACGAAGCCAATGTGTGTATTTCTAAACTGCGATAGCTTGGCAGAAGTCTGGCCGGAAGCTTCCTTGTCCCTGATGATGACTTTACCGGCATCCGGAGTATCGAGTGTTCCTAAAATATGAAGTAGGGTGCTTTTCCCTGCCCCCGAGGCGCCCACAATAACGACTACCTCCCCTTTGGCCACTGCGACATCTACTCCCTTTAATACCTCGAGTGATCCATAACTCTTTTTCAACCCTTCCGCTTTCAGCATTTGTCCCGTTTTTTAATTCTTGAAATAAAGGTTTAAAAAAAGTAGCTTGCTTCCTAAATTATTACGCATGAACATTCACGAATATCAGGCTAAGGACCTTCTCAAGAAATTTGGTGTTGCCATTCAGCGGGGCATTGTAGCCGATACACCTGATAAGGCAGTGGCAGCTGCCAAAGAATTGCAGGCTGAAACCGGAAGCAAATGGTTTGTTGTTAAGTCTCAGATCCATGCTGGTGGACGTGGAAAGGGCACTATCAAAGAGACTGGATCTAAGGGCGTGGTGCTTTCTAAAAGTTTCGATGAGGTATTTGAAAAGTCAAAGGCGATATTGGGAGGCACCCTCGTGACCCATCAAACCGGTCCTGCCGGAAAGAAAGTGAATAAGGTACTCATTACCGAAGATGTGTATTACCCAGGAAAGTCGGAGCCCAAAGAATTCTACATGAGTATTCTGTTGGATCGCGCCACTAGTAAACCTGTGATCATGGCTTCTACCGAAGGCGGTATGAACATTGAAGAAGTTGCTGCTGCCACTCCTGAAAAAATAATCAAGGAATGGATTAATCCTTCCATTGGTCTTCAGGGCTTCCAAGCACGCAAAGTTGCTTTTGCTTTGGGGTTGGAGGGAAACGCGTTTAAAGAGATGGTGAAATTCATTCATTCTCTTTATGCTGCTTATATGGGACTGGATGCTTCTATGTTTGAGATCAACCCTGTATTAAAAACTTCTGATGACCGGGTTATTGCCGTGGATGGCAAAGTAAATCTTGATGATAATGCATTGTACCGTCATAAGGACCTGGAGGAACTTCGAGATCTTGCTGAAGAAGATCCATTAGAAGTAGAGGCTAGCAAATCCGGCCTCAACTATGTAAAGCTTGACGGAAATGTAGGATGTATGGTGAATGGTGCGGGCTTGGCCATGGCCACGATGGACATCATTAAAATCTCCGGAGGAGAGCCTGCCAACTTCCTGGATGTGGGTGGTGGGGCCAATGCCGAGACCGTGGAGGCGGGATTCCGGATTATCCTTAAAGACCCCAACGTTAAAGCCATCTTAATCAACATCTTCGGGGGCATTGTTCGGTGCGACCGGGTCGCGAGCGGGGTGGTAGAAGCCTATAAAAAAGTAGGTAACATACCGGTGCCCATTATTGTACGGCTACAGGGAACCAATGCGGAAGAAGGGGCTAAAATTATTCAAAGTTCAGGTTTGAAGGTGTTTTCGGCTATCCTGTTGAAAGATGCTGCTCAGAAAATAAAGGAGGTTTTAGCATAACTCTATGGTTTCCTTTCTGTTGTATTTTTTATTAACTTTCAGGGGATTTTTTTGATCTATGGCAAGACTTTTATTCATAAGCATTCTCGTATTCTCAGTACAGTGGGTATCCGCTCAAAGCTTTTATTCCTTGCGGAGAGAGCGATCCTTGATACTTGTAGCTGGAACTGGATCATCCTCCTATTTTGGTGAGCTAAAAAATGACGGGGATTATCTTGATCCTAAACTCAATATCAATGCCGGTCTACAATATTTCTTCACTCCCAGGATCAGTGCCCGCGCTGAAGCCACCTGGTTTACCTTAAAAGGTTCGGATGCAGAAGCTGATGATAATAGCCGGAAAAGA
>JANNRV010000147.1:0-2928 GCA_031401775.1 Bacteroidia bacterium
GGAACTACATCTATCCATTGAAAGTGTTCATCTACTGAAAATACCTTTATAACGCCAAGCCCATTGTTCTTCAACTCCATGCATTCGCGCACCGACTCATTTCCATGCAATTGAATGAAGTCCAGGTTGTGTAACCCGGCCAATTCTAAAATTCTCTCTGTTGATTCATTTACAAACACTCCTACTCTCTTAATGTTCTTATTCAATTGAATGGGAATTTTGAAATCCTTGCCCACATAGCGTTTCGATTTTTCATAGAATATAAAACCCATATAGTCGGGGTGACATTCCACCACCTGAAGTATGTTTTCAGGGTCTCGCATGCCACACACTTTGAGTTTTATTTTTCGATTCATAATCACTAAGTTCAAAGTTCAAAGTTCAAAGTTTAAAGCTGAAAGTTCAAAGTTCAAAGTTTAAAGTCTAAAGCTTAAAGCCTAAAGGTTTCTATTTTAAACTTTCCACTCTCTTTAGCTCCTTTATAAATTCCATTGCTGCTTTTTCAGGTCTGCTATGTTGCATGAAGGTTTGCCCGATCAAAAACCCTTTGAATCCATACTTCTTTAATTCTACAATCGCTTCCGGTGATTCAATTCCACTTTCAGAAACTTTGATCACTTCATCCGGTATCATGGGGGCCAAGCGCTTGCTCGTTTCAAAGTTTACATCAAACGTTTTGAGATTGCGGTTATTCACTCCAATCAAATCAACACGCGCATCAAGGTTTTTGGTTAGTTCCTTTTCGTCATGTACTTCCATTAACACTTCTAACCCCAGCTCATGCGCCACGATTGTAAAACGTTTTATTTCCTCAACTGTTAACACCGCAGCAATCAAGAGTATTGCATCTGCACCAATCGACTTCGCTTCAATCATCTGATATTCATCGATGATAAATTCCTTTCGCAGAATGGGGCAGAAATTGAATTTCCTGGCCACCGTCAGGTCTTCATTTGAACCTCCAAAGAATTGCTTGTCCGTTAAAATGGAGAGTGCTGAAGCACCTGCTTGCATGTAGCCTATGGAGGTGCGTTCTACCGAGACATGAGGATTAATAACACCTTTTGAAGGCGATTTTCGCTTGATCTCAGCTATGATACCACTTTTATCCTCTCGCAAGAGATACTTCTTTAGTGATACGATTGGAGAGGAGAAATAAATGCTCTGCTCTAACAGCTTCACCGGATATAATGATTTTCGTTCTGCTACTTCCTTCCGTTTGAATTCAATTATTTGATCGAGGATGTTCATCATACTATTTATTCACTAATTTTTTAAACGTAGCAAGGGCCATTCCTGAGACCAATGACTCCCGCGCCATGTCCATCGCTGCCGCAATTCCCTTGGCTTGTTGACCCACATAAATTGCCATTCCTGCGTTGGCAATTACTACTGAATTTTGAGCCTCCGTTCCTTTGCCCTCCAAAATACTTAAGAATATTTTTGCCGACTCTTCCACTGTATCACCTCCCCTTAACTCAATCGCTTCCACTTGCGGTAAGCCAAGATCAGCAGGTTCCATTATGCTCTCTCCCCTATTTGAGAACATCTTGAATGGTCCGGTCAGCGAAATTTCATCATATCCATGCAGGTCATGCAGAATAACAAATTCCTTCGGGGTATTCTGATACAAGTAACCATACTGCCGGGCCAACTCCAAACTAAACACACCCACTAATTGCCGTGGAGGAAAGGCGGGATTCACCATCGGGCCAAGCATGTTAAAAAATGTCTTAACCCCAAGTTCTTTGCGTATGGGTCCAACGTTTTTCATCGCAGGATGAAAGAGTGGAGCGTGCATAAAAAAAATATTGGCGCGATCCAAACTCCGTCTTAACTCATCCGGGTCATTGCTAAACTCTACTCCAAAATGTTGCAACAAATTCGAGGAGCCACATACCGAAGATACTCCCACATTTCCATGCTTGGATACAGGCTGCCCGGCTGCAGCGACTACAAAAGATGAAAGTGTAGAGATATTAAACGTATTTTTTCCGTCACCACCTGTTCCACACACATCCATCACAGGTTCATCAAACCGAATGGGTATGCACAGCTCCAGCATCGCATCACGAAAGCCCTCTAACTCATCGATGGTGATCGCGCGCATCATGTACACCGTCATGAAGGCACTCATCTGACTTGGATTGTATTTTGCCGAAGCCAACTCCACCAGAACCTTCTTTGCCGTGTCCTTGCTTAGCGAGCGATGCTCAATTAGTTCATTCAGTATTTCTTTCATATCCTCACCCCGGCCCTCTCCAAAGGAGAGGGAGCTGGATTTCGTTTTTAAATTTATTTTTCTCTTAGACTCAGTATCACTAACCAATAAATTAAATTCTACCAACCCCGGCCCTCTCCACCTCATCCGGCCCCGATCCATCGGGGCCACCTTCTCCTAAGGAGAAGGACTTGAAGATTTAGTTTTTTGACATGGGTTTAATTCGTTTTTAACTATTTAACCAGTTTTCCATTATTTTCCTTCCGTGCTCAGTCATGATCGACTCCGGATGAAATTGTACTCCACGCACATCCCATTTTTTATGGGCAATGGCCATGACCAATCCATCCGGATTTGTCGCTGTCACCATTAACTCTGCTGGTATACTTTCCGCCACCACCGCCCAGGAATGATAATGGCAGACTTCAAATTGATTCGGAAGTCCCTTAAAAAGTTTTTCTTCGGTATCTATTATCCTTACGTTAGAAGTTACACCGTGAAGGACATTCGGAATATTGAACAGCTTCGCTCCAAATACCTCCGCTATACCCTGATGACCGAGGCATACGCCCAAAATACTTTTTGTTGGCGCATACGTTTTGATGACCTCATTCATGACACCTGCCTCCTCCGGAATTCCCGGGCCAGGAGAGAGTAATATTTTATCATATTTATTTACCTCTTCTAATTGAATCTTATCATTTCTA
>JANNRV010000148.1:0-30357 GCA_031401775.1 Bacteroidia bacterium
AAGCCAACGATCAAAAATAAGGTTGTGTCAAACCACTTGGAGAGTTGCCTCTTTTTCCAATCTCTGTAGGAGAGTAATGCAGAAAGAATAAGAAATGCGCCAAATACGGTCCATGGGTGGAAAAGACTTTTTCCTGTCTCGATCGGCCCGACTTCAAATACCGAAATTCGTTCCTTGACGATAGGAGTAAGAATATCCTTGTCCTTTATGCCGCAATTGTTAAAAGAAGACTCAATATAGTCTGGTAAGAACATGTATTCATATGGACTGGCTTTCTTATCCATCGGTAAACCCAAACAAATATCAATTCCAAGATCGCCCCATGGTAATGGACTTAGGTATAGGTCCGTCAATTCCCGGATTGTGTAGTCGGTCTTAATAAAGGACCCATCAAAATGTATTTCACTTCCAAGGACTTCTGCAAAAACATCGCGAATTTTAGTTGCACAGTTATTATAAAAATAATCATAGCGATAGGTTTGATTCTCAGGAAGGGCGTTCCACTGCAAGTAATCAAAGATTTTTTGTTTTTGTTCCGGTGTTAGATTAAGCACCTGCTCATGAATGAATCGATTGTAGTAGATATAAGAATCTCTAAAGTCGGGATAAGAATAGACGCCAAGTTTGTAGTAGAGAAACCCTCGGGCGAAATTCAAATAGAAATTGGGCTGATTGAAATCGAAGACACCATAATTGTATGCATAATCAATTCCTTGCAATGAATCGTAAACGCGTATAGCACTATGCCCGAAAGCGGCATACAATTCATTCGGGTCGGGTCCTAGGGTAATAACAGAAATTTGAGCTTTTTCACTGAGTGTAAAACGCTGAGAAAAGGATGAAAAAGAGATTAATACGAGTAGGACAGGAAACAATCTTTTCATTGGACACAAATAAAAGAGGTGAAAGATAAAACAATCGACATTCAAACGGTAATTTTGAAAAGATGAATCGTAACCTATTGGATGGAGTAAATTTTGCCAGCAAACTAAATTCAGCCAGAGTTTGGAATGCCTCACAACTGCTGTCTAGTTATTACATTTCAAGATTGTCGGGGAAGCCCAATCATTGGGGTATGCCTTTGAGCATTTCCATTGAACCTACAACATCCTGCAATTTACGATGCCCTGAATGCCCTAGTGGATTGCGATCTTTTTCCCGGCCAACGGGAATGCTTCATCAGGAATTATTTGAATCGGTTATTAATCAATTGGCGCCTACGCTTTCTTACCTTATATTTTACTTTCAGGGAGAGCCTTATTTACACTCCTCTTTTTTGGACATGGTACGTTTTGCTTCAACTAAGAAAATCTATACAGCTACATCTACAAACGCTCATTTTCTTAGTGATGAAGCGGCCCGACAAACGGTCGAGTCAGGATTGGACCGGCTTATCATTTCTATTGATGGAGTTACGCAAGAGACCTACGAATCTTATCGAATAGGAGGGAAATTAGATAAGGTTATTACCGGTGCAGAGACCATTGTTCACTGGAAGAGAAAATTAAAATCCAAAACACCTCATGTTATTTTTCAATTTCTGGTCGTCAAACCCAATGAGCATCAGATTGACAATGTTTATCGTCTGGCAAAAGAAATAGGGGTAGATGAAGTTGTTCTTAAGACAGCCCAGATCTATGATTATAAAAATGGTTCAGAATTAATTCCTTCCATTGAAAAATATTCACGGTACAAGAAAGGATCGAATGGAACCTACTCCATAAAAAATCAACTACTTGATCATTGCTGGAAGATGTGGCACAGCTGTGTCATCACTTGGGACGGCAAGGTTGTTCCTTGTTGCTTTGATAAAGATGCTCACTTCATCTTAGGCAATCTTAATCAGAATTCTTTTGAGGAGATATGGAAGGGTGAAAAGTATAGAGAGTTTAGAGGATCACTCCTGCGTTCCCGGGAAGAAATTGAAATCTGTAAAAACTGTACCGAGGGAACGAAAGTCTGGGCTTAAATTAATTTCGAGCTTGAGATTTTCTTCTCCATTTTCTCAAAATCGATTGCCCCACATTTGCCGCAGCCTGAGGAGCATGCGTTTTTAGCTTGAAAGCTTTTGTAGACAAGCCGCCCAACAAAGGCTAAAGCGGATAAAAAAATAGTGGCAATGATGATTTCCTGAATCACAATTCAAAGATAGTAAGACACGGCTAAAACACCTATCGCTGGAAAAGAATTCATGTCCGTATGCGGACAGTTCTAGTCGCAATTGGACACCTGGCCGTAAGTGAAAACCTCTAAAATCACCCATTTGGGTTGAATTAAGGCTGGCACTAATCTTGGCTTGCAGCATGGAATTCAAGTAAAGATATGTTAAGAAACTATTTCAAAATCGCAATTCGCAGCCTGGCGCGTAACAAGTCATATACGTTTATCAATGTGGCAGGTCTAAGTCTCGGAATTACTACCTGTTTGATAATTTTTCTGATCATTAAATATGAACTGAGTTTTGATTCTTTCCATTCGAAAGCTGATCGAATTTATCGGGTAGTGCATGATTTGAAGAATGCATCAGGAGTAGAACACGCCAGCGTGACACCTTATCCATTTGCCAATGCCTATCGAAACGATTTTCCAGATGTTGGAACGGTTACGCAATTTCATTTTCAAAATGAATCACTTGTCACAATCGGTAACGACAAGAGCAGGATCACCAACATTGCGTTTGTTGATTCCTCTTTCTTTGATGTTTTTGATTTTGAGTTGATATCAGGTGATGCCAAACGTGATTTAACTCAACCGGGGAAAGTTTTCTTATCAGAAGAATATGCTAACAAGTTGCCTGACAAAAATGTAAAGCACATCAAGCTGGATAATCTTCTTGATCTCGAGGTAGCGGGAATTGTAAAAACGCCTCCGAATCCTTCGCATATCAATTTTAATATGCTCGTTTCTTTACCTACACTCACAAAAGACAATGCGGAGCAATTTCTAGGATTCCCCATGGATCAATGGGGCATTAACTCTTCCGGGTTCTCATATATCCTCTTGCCCGAAGGCCAATCAAAAGAACAAGTTGAACGCAACTTCCCAGCCTTTATTAAAAAATATTATAGTGAAGAAGAGGCGGCTCAAGAAACGTATTTGCTGAAGCCCCTTTCAGGAATTCATTTTGATAACGAATATTCAGAAAATCCAGGTACTGCGAGTACTTCAGCCTCCATTTTAATTATTCTTGGATTCATTGCTCTTTTCATCCTCATCATTGCCTGCGTTAATTTTATCAATTTGGCTACTGCCTTGTCTATAAAAAAAGCAAAAGAAGTTGGAGTTCGAAAAACTTTGGGTGCGCAACAGAATCAATTGGCCTTTCAATATTTAAGTGAAGCTTTCCTATTAACCTTATTCGCGGCAATTATTTCGCTTGGCGTTGCAGAGTTTACGTCTCCCATAGTGGGTTCTTTTTTAGAGAAAGATATTAATGTGAATTTATTCAACAATCCAACCATTGTTGGTTTCTTGTTTGTTTTGGTCTTGGTAACGTCTATCCTGTCTGGATTTTATCCTGCCATGGTTCTTGCACGTTTCAATCCTGTGAAGGCTCTAAAAAGTAAATTTGCTGCGCAAAGTGGCTCTTCCGTGACATTAAGAAAATCATTGGTTGTATTGCAATTCTTTATTGCACAAGTGCTCATTATTTGCACGCTGGTTGTGTCCAGCCAGATGCGTTTTTTTAAAGATAGGCCACTTGGTTTTACCAAGGATGCTATTATCAGTGTCCCCATTCCTGATAACAAAAAAGAAACGTTGGAGACGTTTAGAAACAAACTTGGCACCGACACCCATATTATCGATATGACTTATTCGCTGGCAGCACCCATCGGTGACTATAATTTTGGGACGAACATGTACTTAACGGAGAAGGGAGAAATGGATAAGTACAATGTTCGGATTAAGCCTATTGATGTTCACTATAAGGATGTTTATGGATTGGAACTTATAGAAGGCAGATGGTTTTATGAAAGTGATGAAAAATTGGCTGGGAATGAAAAAAGTGAAGACCGCCAATATTCTTACATAGTCAATGAGGCTGCTGTGAGAACCCTTGGGTTTGCCATGCCACAAGAAGCCATCGGTAAAAGCGTAACGACCGGGTTAAATGACATTAAGGCACCGATTATTGGTGTTATTAAGGATTTTCATACCAGTTCGCTGCACAAGCAGCTTGAACCATTGATCTTGTTACCCTTCCCTTCTTTGTTTTATGAAGCAGGGATAAAAATTTCATCGGATAATACGAGTTCAACCTTGAAATTTATTGAGCAGAGCTGGTCTGAGTTGTATCCGGAGTACTTGTATAGGTATACATTTTTGAATGATTATGTGGCGAAGCAGTATCGAGAGGAGGAGCGCATGTTTACCTTGTTTGAGATCTTTGCAGGAATTGCAATATTTATTGGATGTCTGGGGCTTTATGGTCTGGCTTCTTTTATGGCCAATCAGAAAATTAAGGAAGTGGCTATTCGGAAAACATTGGGTGCATCGGTTTCACAAATTGTTGTTTTATTTTCTAAAGAATTTGTCATTCTTGTTGTATTGGCTTTTGCTTTGGCTGCTCCTGTCGCCTGGTATGCTATGAATGGATGGCTTCAAGGCTTTGCCTATCGCACTAACATGAGTTGGACAGTATTTGTGATCGGAGTGGTCTTCACACTGATGATTACCTTACTGACAGTTGGCTATAGATCGTTACGAGCCGCTTCTTCCAATCCGGTTAACGCCTTGAAAGCAGAATAAAACTTTTTAGTCGACTTCATCATCCTCAAGCAATAAAATAATAGCTATGTTAAAAAACTATCTCATCACCGCAGTTCGCAACTTGATGCGCCAAAAAGGTACGGCCTTTATAAATATTACAGGACTCACACTTGGAATAACCTCAAGTCTCATCTTGTTTTTACTTATCAAGCATGAGTTAAGTTATGATACATTTCATGCCAACAAGAATAGAATATATCGTGTTGTACATCAAACTGATGGTAATGGAGAAAAAGATTATTCTCCGGGTGTACCGCCTGTGCTGCCTGACGCTTTTAAAAATGATTTCAATGAGGCCGAGGAGGTAACATTTACAACGTATCGATCTGATGCGATTATTTTGATACCGCAAGCCAATGGTGAAATTAAAAAATATAGTGAAAAGAAAGGAGTGGCATTTGCTGAACCTAATTTTTTTAAAATTTTTGATCGAAAAATTTTAATTGGAAATGCTCAGAAAGGATTGGATGAACCCAATGAGGCGATTATCTCTCGAAAATTAGCATTAAAATATTTTGGTGTAGAAGATGCTATCGGTCGGATCGTAAATCGAGAGGGTAAGGACTATCGTATCTCTGCCCTTATGGAGGATTTGCCGTCAAATACTGATTTTCCATTTGACTTATTGCTCTCCTATATAACTATAAAAAAGGAAAATGAAGAAGTGGGTTGGCGAAGCATCTGGAGCGATGAGCAATGTTATTTTTTATTGAAAGAGGGAGCCAACCTGACGGAAATAGAGAGGAGAATTCCTGCTTTTGTCGAGAAGTATTTGGTAAAAGAAAATCCAAGGAATGAGACTTTTTTGATCCAACCTCTAACCGAAATTCACTTTGATGATCGATTTGGGAATTACAATTACAATACAATTAGTAAACAGATGTTGCTTGCCCTTGGTATAATTGCTGTCTTTTTGATTTTGACAGCAGCTATCAATTTTGTGAATCTGACTACAGCGGAAGCAATTAAACGATCCAAAGAAGTGGGCATTCGCAAAACGATGGGTGGCACCCGAAGTCAATTGGTAAGACAGTTTTTGGGTGAGACAAGTTTGGTTACGATATTTTCCATGATGCTTGCACTGGGTATTGCCCAGTTAGCCTTGGGATTTCTTAACCCATTTCTTGAGTTATCGCTCTATATGAATTTTAGCGAGGATTATTCTTTGTGGATTTTCTTGATAGGAATGTTGATCATCGTTTCAACTTTATCAGGTCTTTACCCCTCCCTTGTTGTTTCAGGATTTAAACCGGCCCTTGCTTTAAAAAAACAAATTAGTGGTAAAAATTCCTCTGGATATAATTTAAGACGTAGCCTTGTGGTGCTGCAATTTTTCATTTCTCAGTTCTTTATTATTGGAACTATTATTCTCATTCTTCAGATGAATTACTTTCAAAAAAAAGAGTTGGGATTCCAAAAAGATGCCATTATTAATATACCGATTCCCGAAAAGGAAAAGCCTGAAGAAGGGGACGGGGTAAGCAAGATGAGAACACTACGAAATGAAGTCAGCAGCCTTGCTGGAGTTGAAAAAGCCAGTCTGAATAATACCCCACCTTCTTCGGGCTCAACAAGTAACACTGAGTTTAAAATTGAAGGTAATTTGGACAGCTTCCGTACTGAGGTTAAATTGATTGATGGAAACTACTTTGACTTGTTTAAATTGGAAATGGTTGCCGGTATAGATGTTTTAGATTTAGACACGGCACAAGGATTTATAGTGAATGAACGATTGGCTGTAATCTCAGGGTATATAAACCCATCCGAAATTATAGGGAAGAAAATAAAGATGTGGGGAAAAGAACTTCCTATTGTTGGTGTGGCTAAGGATTTTCACACAGTCTCCTTGCACGAGCCAATTGAACCCACTATTATGCTTAACCGGATTAGAAACTACGAAACACTTTCCATAAAATTAAATTCATCTGATAAACAAGAGACGATTAAGAAGATCCAGGAGAAGTGGGAGGCAGCCTATCCTAATTTTATGTTTTCTTATGATTTTCTGGATGACCAAATCAAAAAGTTCTATGAAAAGGAAGCCAGGATGTCGACCTTATTAACCTTGTTCACCTCTATGGCAATTTTTATTGGTTGCCTCGGACTATTTGGGTTGGCAACATTTATGGCCAATCAAAAAACGAAGGAAATAGGAATTCGCAAAGTACTGGGTGCCTCGATAGAGAGTATCATTGTTCTATTTTCAAAGGAATATGTAAGGCTCATCCTTATTGGATTTGCACTTGCCGCCCCGGTGTCTTGGTATGTGATGACATTGTGGTTGAATGAGTTTGCTTACAAAATCAACATAAGTCCCCTAATTTTTCTTCTGGGCCTAGGAGTGACTTTGTTAATTGCCATAATTACAGTCGGCTATCGCTCTCTTCGAGCTGCTACTGTCAATCCAGTAGATTCACTAAGGAGCGAGTAGTCTCGCTCCTTTCATTGATACCAAAGTTCTTGAATTACTTTTAGCATTTCAGGATGAATTGAGCAAGCGGCCACAAGCTCACCGCCAAAAAGGAAATTCCGACCTCCTTTAAAATCGGTTACTTTTCCTCCTGCCTGTTCCACAATGAATGATCCGGCTGCAACATCCCAGGCGTTGAGATTGTATTCAAAAAAACCCTCCATTCGTCCGCAGGCAACGTAGGCAAGATCAGTAGCAGCACTTCCCAATCTACGGACTCCATGCGTTCTTTCAAGAAATGTTTTTATAATGTCAAGATAAACTTCCCGCTTTTCAAAGTGATAATAGGGGAATCCTGTTGCGAGCAAGCTTTCATTTAGGGAATGAATTGAAGAAACCTTAATTTCTTTTTCATTACAAAAAGCTGGATTCCCTTCTGACGCATGGAAGGCTTCCAGCCGTGTTACCTCATAAACAACGCCTAAAACAATTTCTTCTTTTTTAGCTAATCCAATACTGATCGCGAAAGGAGGAAGGCCATGTGTGAAATTGGTAGTACCATCCAGTGGGTCGATGATCCATTTATAGTCATTGGTTCCTGCCGAGGTAGTTCCTTCTTCTGCAATGAAGCCCGCCCCCGGCAATATTTTTATTAATGATTCTACTAATTTTCGTTCTGATTCTTTATCGACATAGGAAACCAGATTATTGAATCCTTCTTTTTGTTCTATCCGAAATCGATCAAAATTTTCTGATTCTATGCGGATAAACTCGCCAACACGTTGGCACAGATGAACTACTTCTTTTTCTACGTTCGACAGATTGATCATTTTTTGATTTTATTTTTTACCATTGACAAAAGGACAACTAGTCCGGAAATCCAGGCTGCGGTTCGCGGAATGAGTTCACCGTGTTCTAAATATTCTTTCGACAGTAATTTAGTTTCGCCATCATACAAATTAAGCATATCCAACCGGGTAACAAGCGATCCTTCCGTCAGCAGTGAAAATGTAATCGGTCCGGCAATACAAATGACGGTCAGACCAACCCAAACCCAATTTATTTTTTCCTCCTTCCATACTCCCAAATAAAGAAACAAATTGGGAATCAATATCCAGAGCGATCCGCCAAGGTAACCTGTATGCGCTGTCCAGTTTTGCCAAGTAGGCTGAAATTGTACTGCATCCGCCAGAAAAATGATTTGATTCCGAAAAGGCATTTTTAGTAAGATATATTCGATTCCTAGCCAGAAAATAATAATGGTAAACTTCCCGAGGCGGCTACCAAGGTTTTGATAAGCAAATGAGTATCCAACAAATGCAAGTGTAAAGGCGATGGATTGACTGATGGCAACCACAATAAATTTGATTTCAAATAAGTGAGCTGCAAAGAATGAAATGGCAAGACCCGCTAAGATGAGTTCACTGAGATTCCAAAATCGGTCGCCCTCCTTGCCCTGGTCGACAATGGCAAAAAAAGGAGCGAGACCGACAAAGATTAATAAGGGGAAGGATTTCATAAGCCAACCGGCTGATAATAAAAGAGTGCCGGTTGTGAATAAAATCCATGGGCTCAAAACCGTTTTAGTCTTTTTTCCCATCGATGATAATTACAATTTCACCTTTAACTTCTTTCTGTTGAAAATGATGAAGCACTTCTTCTATCGTTCCGGTTACCGTCTCCTCAAATACTTTTGTTAGTTCGCGAGACACCGAAATTTGCCGTGATGCCCCAAAGAATTCAGTCATCTGCTGCAATACTTTCACAAGACGATGAGGCGACTCATAAAGAATAACTGTGCGGTCTTCCTCGGCTAACTTTTTCATAAGTGTTTGCCTGCCTTTTTTATGGGGCAAGAAGCCTTCGAATACAAACCGATCGGTAGGAAATCCGGATTTAACAAGGGCCGGGACAAAGGCAGTTGCTCCGGGAAGGCATTCTACTTTCAATCCTGCTTTCAAAGCTTCTCGTATCAATAAAAACCCGGGATCTGAAATACCGGGTGTACCAGCATCACTTACCAAGGCAAAGATTTCACCGTCCTGCATTCGTTTAACCAATCCTATTTGTGTTTGGTGTTCATTAAAAATATGAAAGCTTTGCAGCGGCTTGCTAATTTGATAATGCTTCAGTAGGATTCCTGATTTACGAGTGTCTTCCGCTAAAATAGTACTTACGGACTTCAAGATATCCAGCGCGCGAAGAGTGATATCCGCCAGATTACCGATTGGTGTGGGAACAATGAATAAGGAAGTTTTTTCTGTGCTCACACAATCAAACTAATTTATCGATTGCATTTGCGAGGTCATGATCCTTCTTGGTCACACGATCTCCGGCATCATGTGTAGACAATTCAAAGCTGACCGTATTGTAAACGTTTGTCCAATAGGGATGGTGGTTCATTTTTTCTGCGAGGATTGCCACTTTACTCATAAAGCCGAAGGCCTCTACAAAATCTTTAAACTTAAAAGTCTTGGTTAGCCGATTATTTTCTTCTTTCCACATGATGCTTGCGATTAATGGTTCGACAGGTTAAAGTTAACAACTAAAACCAATTTCTTGAGACAAGAATTCATAGGGGTCAATTACAAGGCGATAATGCCTTCGATTGCTGCTGCTTTTTGATAAGCAAGAATAACGGCTTCACCAGAGGGCATCATCATTTGAATGGTAAGACTTGTGTAGTTTCCGTTTTTTGATTCCTTCTCCGTAGCGATGTGGAGTGGAAACAGTTGGCGTACTTCTTCTTCCTTCCCCTTGGGCACGATGAATTTAAAGATGTAAAGAGAAGGCCAGGCGTAGTGCTGATCTAATTTTTCGCGAAACGAGGCAAACCAGGCTGCATCCATAAAATGAAAACAGGCACCTAACCCTTGGAGTTAAGCGCCTGTTAAGAGTGATCAGTTAAAAAAACTTGTATCGATTATCTTCAATTTTTGCAGCGTCTTTTAGTGCCTCTGCAATATTAAACCCAATGCGGCCATCAAGTGATTGCTTAAGTTGATTCTTGAACATAGAATACTCTCCGATAGCAGGGGCAATAGTTTTATTTGATAATTCAAGGATAACAACGCCATTCTCTCCCGCAAAAGCATTTGAGCGTTTGCCGTTTTCCAAAGAGAAGGATTTGCCTAATGCCACTGGATCAAAACCAATGCTTCCCAGGGAAGTGCTGTTAAGCTTCACATCACTGGAGGTATTTACATTGGCATCGCTCCCCATTGACTTTGCAATTTCTTCGAGACTTCCCTTTTGGGCATTCAGTTTTTCGATCAGCATTTTGCCTTTCAATTCATTTTTTACAAACGGGGTTATTTCATCTTTCACCTTATCGAGTGGCTTATAACCAGCTTCGGTTTCACTGGTCATCACGGCTACAACATAGTTTGTCTCAAGATCAAAGACATCTGATACTTTTCCTTTTGAAGCATCTCTGAATAACCAAGTCACCATTTGCCGCGCATCGCTCAAATTATTAATGCTACGTGCAGCAGATGTGAGTTCATTACCTTCAAAAATATTAAGATTTTCTTTTTTGGCTTTCTCCTTCAATTCGTCAAGCCCGGAAAGTCCACTTGCAAAAGTATCTGCTTTGCGAAACGCTTCATTTTGCGTCTCGTCACTTGGAGTGATTGTTCGCTCAATAGTGGCAATAGTATAAGAGGTGTTATCTTTTACTGAAGTGACTTCAATTATGTGATATCCGAACTGAGTTTCAACTACATCGTTGAGTAATCCCGTCTTTTTGGCATTGAAGACGGCACTCTCAAAAGGTTTAACCATTTGGCCTGAACTAAAAAATCCAAGATCACCTCCGCGGGAGGCCGTGCCATCGGTGCCAAATTCCTGTGCTTTTGCTGCAAAACTTGCTCCACCCTTGATATCATTAAGAATCTTCTTTGCCTTATCCTTTGCAACTTTTTTTGCTTCAGCGGTCTCGTTGTCCCACTTTATCAAAATATGATTCGCTTTAGCAGTACCCACTGTGTCCGTTCCAATTTTTGACACTTTAATTACTTTGTATGTGCCGTTTTCTAGAATAGGGCCAATAACCGTACCGGTTTTCAAATTTGCTTTTTGATCACTTAATGAAACGGGCAAAGAAGATACATTGTATTTTACGTAGGGGGTCTGTCCATCTGTGTTGTTAGTAGCATAGACAGAGTCCTCGAGGGTAGTCCGAAAAGTCTCCACATCACGGCTAAGTTCTTCTTTGATCACCAAAGAGTCTTGTGCAGAGGCAATCACAGGAAAAACTACATAGCTAAGGCTGCGCAATTGCTCCACTTTATACCTTTGCTTGTACTTATTAAAGTAGGTTTTTAAATCACTATCGGTAACCTTAATCGCAGAGTCACTTACTGAGAAATAGGGAACATATAGATACTTGACTTCGGCCACATCATTCTGAGTGTGGTAATCACGTTCCGCTTCCGCCTCGGTTACATAATTAGTTTTAATAAGCAGATTTTCATATTTAATTCTCTCTCTGGATGGGGCCAGGTTTTGCTTAAACAAATCCCAACGGATGCGCCCCTCCGAAGCAACAGGTTGTGCATCCAATGATTGCAGATATTGAATGAGCCTAGCACGATCAAAATTGCCGGAGGAATCCGTAAAAGATGCTTTTACATTTTCGTCTACATTTTTTCCTTGCACCATATCCCACACTTCATCGGTTGAGACTTTCACACCAACTTTTTCGTATTGCGGCACGATCGCATATTTGGCGATTAGAAAATCCCACGCTTGTTGGCGAAGTGTCGGTTGCTCACGCTCTCCAGGTTGACGGCCAAAGCTAAGGATGTAGTTATTTTCTCGCTCCCGAATAGCGGCTTGATATTCTTCAAGGGGAATGCTTTTTCCGCTTATTTCACCCACTTCATTTGCGTTGCCACTAAATACCGAACGGGGTCCACTTCCAAACAGGTCGCTGCCCACAATAAACGCAATCATTGCAATGGCTACAAAACCTACGACCACCTTGGTCATTTTTGTCCTTAACGTACTGATCAATGCCATAAGAGCTGCTGATTATAGTATAATAAAAAAATAAAACGGTCTTTACCCAAACTTAGGGATCTCCCAAAACTGCATAAAGAGCCGCAAATTTAACCTGTTATATTAATTCAGCAAAGGCAGAATCCAATAAAACTTGAATTAATTTGACTGGTTTTCAGTGAGTTAGAAGGGCAATTTAGAAAGGCTAGTCGGCCTGGTCTTCCCTGTTAATGCCTAGTTTCAGGGTCTCAATCCGGTTGTCTTTGGTAGCGTGCACCGTAAGCGAAAATGGTGGAATAAAGATAGTCTCACCCACCTTGGGGAAATCTTCTGCGAAGGCTAGAATCAGGCCGCCTAAAGTCTCGTAATCTCCGTGGGGTAATTTCCAGCCATAGTGGTCATTCAAGTAGTCAATTTCATGTCGCCCGCTTAGTAAATAAGTATTCTCATCGATCTTTTGCTCGATAAGATCATCTTCGTCATGCTCATCTTCAATTTCGCCAAAGATCTCTTCGATCACATCTTCCATGCTCACGATTCCTGAAGTACCTCCAAATTCATCTACTACCACCGCAAGGCTCTTACGATCTTTTAAGAGCTGGATCATCAGGTCATTCGCCATCATTGTTTCGGGTACAATGCTAATAGGAGTTAATATCTCCTGAATCGTGATAGGTTTGCTGAACAATGCAGCAGAGTGACAGTAGCCAATGACATCGTCAATAGACTCCTTGCAAATTATTACTTTGGAATGCCCGCTTTCGATAAATGCTTCTTTCAGTTTTTCAATTCCATCCTCCAGGCTTACTGCAACTATTTCTGTACGGGGAATCATGCATTCCCGAACGCGCACGGTCTTGAATTCCAGCGCGTTGTCAAATATTTTTTTGTCGAGTTCAATATCTTCATTTTCATGCCTCACCTTATGCATGTTCTTTAAATAATTATTTAAATCAGTAAGCCCAAATAGAGGTTTCTCCTCGGAGTACTCAAGCCGCAAAATATGTACAATAAAAAACTTAGAAAGCGATACAATCGTGAACATGATTGGCCACAAAGGAATATAAACCAACTGAAAAGGAATAGCCAGCGTGGCCAACATGAGATTGGGATTAATCAAAAAGAGACTTTTAGGTAAAAATTCAGCCGTAAAGAGTATGATGATAGTGGATACAAAAGTCTGAATCAGAAGAATACCTGGATCATTGTTAAGACTATAAGGCAAATAAGCGACTAGTATTGGTTCGAACAGCTGTGTTGTAAAAATACCAAACAGCACCAGGGCGAGCGTGTTTCCGATCAGTGTTGTTCCGATAAAGCTCGATGGGCTTTTCGCATATTTTGACATGATCTTAGCCCAACGCGCCCCTTGCTTTCCTTGAAGTTCAATTTGTAAACGGTTGGCAGAAAGAAAGGCGATCTCAATCCCGGAGAAGAAGAAGGAAAAAATGAGAGAAATAACAATAGGAATGATGAGCGAGGTATCCATCTAGCTCTTTTTACGATAGGTGTACACGAAAAAGAGAATAATGGAGAGCATCACCGACCAATAAGCATGACCAATACCACGGGTCATCGTTTCGTAGATTCCAATAATAATAAAGACAACTGCCAGAGACAGCAGCAGAATATCAATCAATTTCATAACGGTGCAAATTTACGATTTTACTGCTCATCCGGGAAATGAGATTCACAAGGCAAATAGTGGATTAGTCCTTTACGTCAAACTCACCCTTTGGATTCTTAATGGAGTAGGAAGATAAGTCTTGATCGGCATCGAGCCCGGTTCCATAGATCACTTCGCTTTCGAGTTTGATGGTCACGAATTTATCGGTGAAGATTCTTTTGGTTTCGGGTTTCCAAAAAAGTTCTTCCGTATTCAACTGCTGATTTTTTTCGATGTTCTTAACTTCTACTTTACCTCGACCACGCCATTGCTTTTGTTCATTAAAGAAGAAGGCGCTATTCGCTTTTAAGGTGGAGGTTAGCTTTCCGAACTCATCATAAAATTCGAGGTAGATTCCTTCTGGGAATTCACGGTCGCCATTTTGGAATTCAAATATCTTTTTGGCATTCAACTTTACCTTTACCTGATCAAATTCAGTATAAAACATTTCTACCTCTTCGGCTTCTTGCAATGGACCTTCATAGGGAATTGGCTTAGCTGTTTCTTTGGCATCACAGCCACTGAGCAGTGCGACAAATGAAGAAAAGAAGAGTCGAGGAAGAAGTTGGTTCATTTTTTCACAATCCATTAAATGGAAAGGTCATCAAAAAAGAAGGCCAGCCCATGAGCCAGCCTTCTTTGTAATAGGATAAGTTTCTTAGTCTTTGCCACGCGTGCGAAGGGTAACTGTTTCGCCAATCCAGCATCCAATTTGTTTCTTTTCACCTTCTGTCCAGCTTAACTCGAAAATTTCTGTTACGGAAGGGAACTGTGATTTTGCCTGGGCCATTTTTTGTGAATTGCCAGACCGCGAATACATGTCATAGGCTGCAATATAAACCAGACGATCTTCCGCAAGGCTCACCTTTTTTGAGCATTCACTTGAACTGAAATAATAAAGATCACCAATCTTTTCGTATGCCTCCTTGTTCTCAGAATTGGCAATTAATGCTTTACGGTACCATTCTCTTGCGCTTGATTTGCTTCCTTTGGTGTTCTGAAGGTCACCCAGCATCATTGTGGCTTCTGACTTATCAGCAGGAGTTGTAGCAAGGGTAAGCGCTTCTGTCAATAATACCTCGGCACGGTCAGTATTCTTATTCTTCATATACATTTTGGCCATGTTTTTTCCTAAACCAAAATCAGGGCTTACTTTATGAATGGCCTCACCAGCTTCTAACCACAACGGATCTTCAATACAACCTCCGCTAAGCATGAAGGTGAAAATCTTTTTTGCGAGATTAACGTCACCTGGATTTTGCTTGAACTTAGGCTCAAGATTTTTCTTTACAAATGCACAATCGACCTTCACCATACTGATCAGGAGATCATCAACTACCGCCTTGTATCCTTTAAGTTTATCAACATCAGCTGTTTTATTTTTTTCGGTTGCAGCTTTGATTTTAACATCAATGACACCCATCACTTTATCGTAGCGTTGAAAAATCTGTTCATCAGTTACATTTTTCAGCGTTGCCCAATTGGACTTTACGGTAATCATATAAGCTACCAAGTTACCATCGGTAACATTGTTACCACTCATTTCATAAACCTTGTCGTACATAGCCAATAAGCCGGCCATTTTCTCTTTGTCCTTTACCTGATATTTGTAAGAAGAATAGGCTTTGCGGTTAAGTACATTGACTTCATCTCCGCAATTCTTGACACGTTGATCATAAATCCATAATAGTGAATCGACAAGCACTTTCTTCTTGGCAGGATCTGTTTCTTTCTCAGCCAGTTTATCATAGATATCGGCTCCCTCTACATAAAGCTTGGTATTCCACTGAGGAGCGTTAGTTAACATCCACTGCAAAGAAGAAGTGGCAGCACGGTAGTTACCTTGCTTTAGGGCATCACCATAAACAGCAACACATTCTTCAGCTTTGCTTTTATTTTCAGGCCATTTGAGTTCTTTGCATTGCGACCATGCTGTGGTTGTCAAAACCAGTGATGCAAAAAAGAGGACTCCAGATAACAATTTCATTTTCATAGTTTTAAAATTTCAATCAAACTTCCTTTTAATAAACCATTGATCGTTAAAAGTGACACCAAAATATAATTTAAAATACTTTTCTTCAATGGTATTGGTCTGCAAATCTCCTCGTTTGCCAAATCGTACGGCAATGTCGAGACTCGAAATTCTGCTTACCGGCAGAGATAAGCCAAAATTAATGCCAAAATCTTTCACATTACTGTTATTTACTAAATAAGGATAATTATCGAGGCTTACGCCTGTTCGGTATGTCATTCTCTTCAAATAGTTGCTCGGAGAAGCCAGATCAGGAGTAAATTCAAACCCCAAGGCCATTCGAAATGCGCTTTTAATGTTGGAAGGAGGCTGACCGTCAATTCCGCGATATTGTTTGTAATCCAAATAAGTGAAATCTGCCCCTAAGGTCCACTGATAGCCTTTGCTGATGGAAATACCTCCTGAAAAGATCTGAGGCAGAGTTATATTTCCATCAACAGTTGCCAGCGTAACAGAATCAGTACTATTATTGATTGGCCGTCTTTCCAGCCGCTGCGATAGCTCTGAATTTAAATTGGTCTTAAAATCATACACTGCACCAACATTTAGGCGGTAATTTTTTTTAGTTAATGAATCTAAGCGGTAGGCTATACCTATTGAAAAATCAAAATCCCTGACATAGGTACGTTCATAGATGGTTGGAAAATAAGAGACTTGCTGCGTTGTGGTTGTTAGTGAGTTGGTAGTCTCATTGATGATGGAACTGAAAAGGTAGGTTGCCTTTAAACCTACAGAAAGATTTTTATAAAGCGATACACCGTTTGACCAGAAAAATTGATTGATTCCTCCTGAACCTTTTTCAGTGACGTCTACCGTATTTGTGCTTCCTGAAATATCATTCTGATAATTCAGCGCAAAGTTAACACTAGAATAGGGCATTAATCCAGCGGAAGTTGTCCATTTCCCTGGCTTAACGGGGAAGCCCATTATAAGGTAGTTAAGGTTTCCGTTTGAATTTTCCTCTTTCGAACTGTCTCCCCGGACTGTTCTTTTCTCCACCAGCATACCACCCTCAAAAACAGTAAATCTATTGTACACCAACAGGGCAGGGTTTTTATTATTGAGATAGTAATACTGGGGATTGCTGATGCCTACTCCTGCCATGCCTTGGTTATGAGAAAGGCTATTGCCGTAATATTCTCCGATACCAAACGATGAGAATGCACTTCGTGCGGCTTGACCAAATGCAACAGAAGCCACACCCCCAACCAGGAAAATGCTAACGAGAATTCTTCTAAAAACTGACATTATGAAGTAAAATCCTGTTCAAACCGCTCAAGACGAGATCAGGGGCCACAAATATGGAATCTTTCAGTTTGTTTTCAAAAAAGTGGGCGTCACCGCCACACAAAATTGTCTTCAGCGTGGGGTATAGCTTTCGGTATTTTTCCATAATTCCATTTATTTCGGCAATGACTCCATTCATCACGCCACTTTGCATACAGGCCGCTGTGCTACCACCAATTAATGCGGCATCCGGCACCGCTGAAACTAACGGCAAGCGGGCAGTAAAAGTATGCATTGCCCCAAACCGCATTTGTACTCCCGGTGAAATACTTCCTCCATGGTATTTTCCTTGAGCATCAAGAAATTCAAAATTTATACATGTGCCGGCATCGATAACCAGGCAATCCCGGTTTGGAAATATCTCTAGCGCTCCACACACCGCTGCAATTCGATCCACGCCAAGGGTATGTGGAGTTTCATACATGACCTTGACAGGCAAAGGAAGATCAACATGGAGCGAGAGCCTTTTCCCTAATACATTTATCATTGAAAAAATATCATCCGGTGATTGGCTTACAGAACTAACAATACAATGTTGGATGGTTTTGCCTTTGAGAAGGTTCTTTATCTCTTGGGCATCTGAAGATTGAAATTTTTCCTTCAGATCGACACCTTCAAAAAAGGCTCCTTTAATTAAGGTATTGCCGTGGTCAAGCACTAAATTCATTAATCAAAGGTCTACACTAAGATAGCATGAAGCAAGCCTATGGTCAGTCGGCAGAACCATTAAAAATTTTGCGTGCTTCCAAATAGTATCTTTGTGCCGATTCCGGGATTCGGTTTCTTACTTCTTAATAAGCGCCATTCATGAAAGAACTTCTGAGAAAATTTGAGAACAAGCGACCTGAAATTGTATTTGAGTGGAAAGATCCTGAAACAGAAGCAGAAGGTTGGGTAGTGATCAATTCCTTACGCGGAGGCGCTGCCGGTGGAGGAACGCGCATGCGTGTGGGCCTCGATAAGCATGAAGTGGAGTCGCTTGCCAAAACGATGGAAATAAAATTTACCGTTTCAGGCCCTGCAATAGGAGGAGCAAAATCAGGAATCAATTTTGACCCCAATGATCCTCGCAAGGCAGGGGTGCTTCATCGGTGGTATGCTGCGGTGATGCCGTTGCTGAAATATTACTATGGAACGGGTGGAGATCTTAACGTGGATGAAATCCATGAGGTAATTCCGATGACAGAAGACGTAGGTATCTGGCATCCTCAGGAAGGTGTGTTTACCGGACATTATAAACCTACCGAGCCACAAAAGGTGAACCGTATCGGCCAGTTAAGACAAGGCGTAGTTAAAGTTATCGAAGATGAAAACTATACTCCTTCCCTAACCAAAAAATTTACGGTGGCAGATATGTGCACAGGCTATGGTGTGGCACAGGCGGTGAAACATTACTATGAGTTGTGGGGAGGGAAGCTTTCCGGAAAACGTGCTGTCGTTCAAGGCTGGGGCAATGTTGGCGCTGCAGCCGGATTTTATTTGTCTCAGATGGGAGTAAAAATTGTTGGTATTCTTACGCGCGAGGGCGGATTGATCAATCAAGCCGGATACTCTCATGATGGAATTTGTGAACTGGTATTAAACCGGCAAGGCAATCGACTTATCACTGATGAGCTTCTTTCCTTTGAAATTGTAAATCAAAAAATCTGGGATCTCGAATTTGAAATTTTTATTCCTGCGGCTGCTTCACGTCTCGTGACGAAAGATCAGGTAGACCGGATGATTGCCTCCAAAGTAGAAGTATTTTCGTGTGGTGCTAATGTTCCTTTTGCTGACCCGGAAATCTTTTTTGGAACTACTGGATTGTATGCCGATGAAAAATTTTCTGTCATCCCTGATTTTATTGCCAATTGTGGAATGGCTAGAGTGTTTGCCTATTTTATGGAAAGCGAGACGAGTTTAGATGACAAGGCCATTTTTGGCGACATTTCAAAAACGATCCGAATGGGACTGGAAAAAACAAAGAATGCCAATCCATTGAAAACGAGAATTGCTCAAACCTCTTTTGAGATTGCGCTAAAGCAACTTCTTTAGTTTAATGAGGTGGATGAACCGCCAGGTAAGGTTGAATGATCAGGTAAATGATGGCGCCCGCAAAGTAGCCTAGCATTGCAAGTAATGATATCTTTTTCATGTACCAGATAAAGTCAATTTTTTCTATTCCCATGGCAGCTACTCCTGCAGCCGAGCCGATGATCAAAATACTACCTCCTGTACCAGCACAATAAGCCAGGTATTCCCATACCATGTGGTCTTGATAATAGACATCCATATTATACATTCCCATGCTGGCCGCCACCAGAGGCACGTTGTCAACAACGGCCGATAACAATCCAATTAAGGTAACGATAATTCGCTGGTCGCCTAGCGATTTATCCAGCCAGGTTGCGAGACCGTGAAGAACCTGCATAGACTCAAGAGCTCCTACTGCCAGCAGAATACCAAGGAAAAATAAAACACTGGGGACGTCAATGCGGGCAAGCGCTCCGGCTACTGTATAATTTTTCTTTAAGGCTTCATCAAGATCAGGGTTAATCAATTCAGACACTACCCAAAGGACTCCAAGGCCAAGCAGGATACCGATATAAGGCGGCATATGAGTTAATGTCTTAAACACGGGAACGAAAACGAGGGCACCAACTCCAAGGACAAGCATGAGTTTACCCGAGGTCACCAATTCCTCGTGAGTTTTAGTTTGGTGCTCATGAGCTTCACCCAAGGTTCCTTTCAGGGTAAAGTTGAGGTACATTAAGGGTATTAACATGCAGGCCACGCTGGGTAAAAATAAGGTTAGCATAATGTTTCCTGTAGTGATTTGTCCGCCTATCCACAACATCGTAGTAGTGACATCCCCAATGGGTGTCCAAGCACCTCCTGCATTGGCCGCGATGACAATCATGCCGACAAAAAACAAACGCATCTCCCTATTGGGAATCAGTTTACGGATAAGAGAGATCATGACAATGGTAGTCGTCAGGTTGTCAAGTACAGAAGACAGAAAAAAGGTGACCCAGCAGATGATCCAAAGAAGAGTTTTAGGGTTTTTGGTTTTGATTCGGTCGGTGATAAAGCGAAAACCATGATGCGCATCCACTAGTTCAACAATGGTCATGGCACCTAAAAGGAAAAATAGAATCTGCGAAATGCTGCTTAAATGTTCTGACAACTCGGCCGTAACATACTCTCTGTAAATGTCAGTAGAGGTTAGCGCATTGAATTTTTCGCCAAGCTCCAGTTTAAGAATATTAATATACGAAGTGTAGGATTCACTGCCGGTAACCGAATCGGAGGGTGAGGCCAAAACAAAGAGCGTCCAGCACAAAACACCCGTGAGGAGTGCGGAGGCGGTCTTATTTATTTTAATAGGATGCTCCAGCGCAATGGCTAAGTATCCGACAACAAAAACGATAATGATTGCAGCTTCCATAAACAAGGCTTTGGTCTATGGTAAATATAGGAGAAAAAAGTTCTTTTCACGGATGGTTGTCCTAATTATTCCGGTATTAATCTTCTGAGAAACACTTTTTTCACTCTTCTTTTATATGGAGGGCAGAAATGCTTTTTTAACCCGGATTATGCAATAGAAAATTCTATTGCATAATTGACGAATGAAAATCAACAACTTAAACTCTTATACCAAAGACCAAGTTGGTGATTTTCATTGTCAGGGTTAAACCATGACAAAACATTGTTTTCACAATGTTTTCGTCAACCCTTCGGGCGAAATATGCATCTCTAATGCATATTTCGGGTTTAAGAAGGATACCGATTTTCAATATGTTTTACGCTGACCAATGAAAACGGCTACTAATACAATGGCAGTTCCTATAATGGTGTACACCGTAAAAGGCTCATCCAGGAGAATAGTTGAAAAGGTAAGTCCAAAAATTGGGCAGAGGTATAGCCACAATGAGGCACGCACCGCATCTGTTTTTAGTAAACGCAGCCAAAGTTGCACTGCCACGATTGAAACAGGAACAATCAACCACAAAAGCGATAACCAAAAACGGAGGTCAAAATGATTTGGCTTTGTGTGAAACCAAATCGTAAAAGGAGCAATTAATATTCCGCTAATAAAAACTTGCCAGGCGTTGATCGAGGTGCGAGGTAATGTCCAGGGAACGGTTGTATAATAAACCGATCCCAAAGAATAAGAAACCATACTTAACCCCAAAAGTGAAAGACCTTTGACGGTGACCTCGCTTCCTCTCAGAAGGGGAAAGGCTGCAATACCAACACCAATTATGCCCAACACGATACTAATCCATTCAACTGATTTTACTTTTCGTTTTGTCCATACGGAAGACATGATGCTGATGAACAAGGGATTTAAGACAATGGCCAGAGAAGTTATTCCTGCTGTAATGTATTGAAGAGCAATGATGAAAATTCCAAGATAGAGTGCAGTATTCAGTGCACCGAAGAGGGTAAGCTGTTTCCATTCAATGCCCTGCGGCAGTCTGGCGTTCTGAAAAGTGTGGATATAACTCAATAGAAGCACTCCTGCGAGGAGGAAACGCAGATTAAAAAGCACAAGCGGCTCAACAGAGAAAAGGCCAAACTTACCGGCCACGGAAGCAGAAGCCCAAAGTATGGAGAAGCTTATGCCGGTGAGAATGGTGTTGGCGAAATTTTTCTCCACCCTAATTTTTAATTCTTAAAAGAATGACCGCTCACCCGTAACGGTTTACCATTGAAACAATCCTTCATTCAAAAGATTAAGTGCTTTATCTTTTTGACTGGTTTCAACGAGAATAGATATGTTGTTGTGACTACCGCCATACGACACCATGCGAATCGGCACTTCGCGCATGGATGCAAAGACTTCATTGAGGATACCTTTCTTGTCAGCCAGGCCATTGCCAACAATGCAAATGATGGATTGATCCTTATCTACTTCTATTGTGCCGAAACGTTCAAGTTCTTCGACCAGCTCTTTGAGGTACCGGCTGTCATCAATGGTCAAGGATACGGCCACCTCAGAGGTGGAGATCATATCGATGGAAGTTTTATGCTTTTCAAAAACTTCGAATACTTTTCGAAGAAATCCATAGGCTAGCAGCATGCGAGAAGATTTGATGTTGATGGCAATGATTCCATCTTTTGCTGCGATGGCTTTAAATTCTCCTTTTGATCCTTTATTACTAATGATGGTCCCCGGTGCTTTTTCATCCATCGTATTTTTCAGACGTACGGGCACTCCATATTTTTGAGCAGGGACAATGGTGGAGGGATGCAGGATTTTCGCCCCAAAGTAAGCTAGTTCAGAAGCTTCATCAAATGTCAGTTCGGCAATGGGTCTGGTTTTTTTTACAATACGAGGATCATTGTTGTGCATACCGTCAATGTCTGTCCAAATCTGAATTTCCTCTGCACGAATTGCCGCGCCAATTAAAGAAGCCGTATAGTCGCTGCCACCACGCTTCAGGTTATCGATTTCATTCATGTGGTTGCGGCAGATGTAACCTTGCGTGATAAAAATATCAGCACTACCCAGTGCTTCGAGCAGAGGCTTTACGCGCTCGCTTATTTTCTCAAGCTCTGGTTCCTGATTTTCATCGATAGACATAAAATGCAGTGCAGGTAATAGACGCGCATCTACTTTTCGCTCCTGCAAATGATGATAGAAAAGTTCCGTGGAAATTAATTCGCCTTGCGCCAGCAATTCGCGATAGCTGCGATCATCAAAGCGGCCGGCTGCCAATAACCGAAACAAACTAAAATAGCGACTTACGATCTCCTGGCCGATAGCCGTATAAGCAGACGAACTAAAGAGCTCGCTAACAAAAATTTTATAGTGTTTTTCAAGTTCCTCAATTTCGTGGTTGGCCTTTGGGGCTTCTTTAGCCAAAAGGAAATCACCCAGCTTCACGAGCGCATTAGTTGTGCCGCTTAGGGCGGAAAGGACAACAATTTTTTTACCGGGCAAGGAAAGCACCAGATCACCGATTTTTTTCATCCGCTCCGGCTTACCTACCGAGGTGCCACCAAACTTTACTACTAACATAGATACTTGCTTTAGGAGGCAGCAAATATAAAGATCAATAAGTAATGAGGTGAATAATGAAGTTGAAAGTTGTAGAGATGATCATCTATACCGATTTCGGAAGACTTAAGAGCCGGTCAGTTTGTTGATATCAATCTCTAATTGGCGCTGATCTTTAGCTTCTATCGATATGTTTCGTTCAACCCCAACCACATTGATAAACTCTCCCGTCTTGGTTTGTTTTGTGAAGACAAGGTCATACGTTCCTGCTTCCAGAAAGGCGGTTGTAAATTTACTCTTCTTCACTTTGCTTGCTGTAATCGAGTTTTTGAAGCGAATTCCATCCACCGCATTTGATTCTCCTAAGTTATATTGCCCAGCTTTATAAGCAAAAACTAAGATTTTATCTGAATCCAGTAGGTTGAGTATTTTACCCGAAATGCTTCCCGTTTCGAAAGTGACCACCGTGCGGATAGAAGGTGTGAATATGTACTGATTTTGATTATTCTTTATAATTGACTTCCTGACATCCACATCAAGTGTTAAATCCAATGTTTGGTTAGGCTTAATGGATATCTCTCGTGTGATGATAAATTCCTGAGCGGCATTGGTTGGCAATAGCAGTGCTTGTGTAGTGCCATCGGTAAACTCAATATTGCACAGTGGATTTCTGATCAACGCACTTCCATCCGATACATTCAAGCTAAACCTGATTTCCGAAAACGTTCCCGGTTCAATCAATTGGTCTACCATGGGGAAAGATTTTCCGTCAGTAAATGCCAGCAGGTTAATACCCTGAGGTTGATCAAATGTCTTTAACGATTTCCATTCTTCCTTTCGTTTAATCTCAATATTAGTGAAGACAAGATTTACTCCCTTCACTTCATCGGCATCAAGGGGCGAGTCGGTAATAGAAAGGATCAACTTTCCTTTAAAGCCATCATCGACCGAACAGCTTGTAAATAAGATTGAGAGAAACAGAAAAACAATAAGCGACAGCGTTTTCATTTTGAAAGCCTTTTAGCATCAATGGGTTAAAATTAGGGAGTTGTAACCCCTGTCGTGCTCTCAAATCGACTAATTGCCGATTTCAGCCATAAAAAGCAGAAACCCTGTCATTTGACAGGGTTTCTTTGTTTTTAGACTCCTTTTAGAGAAAGGGGATTATTTTTTCACCTCTTCGTATTCCACATCCGATACATCACTGCCATTTCCGGCACCGGTTGTACCTCCATTGTTTTGACCACCTCCTGTCGGCTCTGCACTGGGTTGTGCATTCGCTCCAGCACCGGAAGCTGCATACATTTCCTGAGAAGCAGCTTGCCACGCAGTATTGAGTGTATTCATTGCATTGTCGATGGAAGTTAAATCCTGAGACTTATGAGCTTCTTTCAATTTCTCTAATCCGTTGTTGATGGCACTCTTGTTTCCATCTGAAAGTTTATCACCAAATTCTTTCAACTGTTTTTCGGTTTGGAAAATCAGTGAGTCAGCCTGATTAATTTTTTCAACTTTCTCTTTCTCTTTCTTATCACTTTCGGCATTGGCCTGCGCTTCTTGCTTCATCTTCTGAATTTCAGCATCAGTCAAACCACTGGAAGCTTCAATGCGTATCTTCTGCTCCTTACCCGTTCCTTTATCTTTAGCAGCTACATGAAGAATACCATTTGCATCAATATCAAAGATCACTTCAATCTGTGGCACACCTCGCTGTGCAGGTGGAATTCCATCTAAGTGAAATCTTCCGATTGTCCTGTTGTCTTTCGCCATCGGGCGCTCGCCTTGCAATACGTGAATTTCTACGGATGGCTGACTGTCAGATGCAGTTGAAAATACTTCTGATTTCTTAGAAGGAATAGTGGTGTTAGATTCGATGAGTTTGGTCATCACACCGCCCATTGTTTCGATTCCCAACGAAAGCGGAGTTACATCCAACAACAACACATCTTTTACTTCACCAGTCAACACACCTCCTTGTATAGCAGCACCTACAGCAACTACCTCATCAGGATTTACACCTTTCGAAGGTTTTTTGCCGAAGAACTTTTCTACTTCTTCCTGAATGCGTGGGATCCGTGTTGAGCCTCCTACTAAAATTACTTCATCAATCTGAGATACGGTATAGCCTGAATCGGCCATTGCCTTTTTGCAAGGATCTAATGTGCGCTTAATCAAATCATCACACAATTGTTCAAACTTCGCACGGCTCAGTTTTTTTACTAAGTGTTCCGGCACACCATCTACTGAAGTGATGTAGGGTAAATTAATTTCTGTTTCATTACTGCTTGATAATTCAATCTTCGCTTTTTCAGAAGCTTCTTTCAAGCGCTGCAACGCCATTGGGTCTTTGCGCAAATCAATGTTCTTATCCGACTTAAATTCATCGGCAAGCCAATTCATTACACGCATGTCAAAGTCATCGCCACCCAAGTGTACGTCACCGTTGGTTGACTTTACTTCAAAAACACCATCACCCAATTCAAGTATCGACACATCGAATGTACCACCACCCAAGTCGTACACTGCGATTTTCATCTCTTTATTTTTCTTATCCAAACCATACGCCAACGCAGCGGCTGTAGGCTCGTTGATAATTCGTTTTACATCAAGACCCGCAATCTGCCCGGCTTCTTTCGTTGCCTGGCGCTCTGCATCATTGAAATAAGCAGGTACCGTAATAATCGCTTCAGTTACAGTAGTGCCGAGGTAATCTTCTGCAGTGCTTTTCATCTTCTGCAGAATCATCGCAGAGATTTCTTGTGGCGTATACATGCGATCCCCGATACGAACACGAACGGTGTCGTTGTTACCACTCTCCACTTCATACGATACCATCTTTTTCTCACCACTTACTTCTCCAAACTTCTTTCCCATAAAGCGTTTGATGGAAGAAACGGTATTCTTGGGGTTAGTAATGGCTTGACGTTTGGCCGGATCGCCTACTTTACGCTCGCCTTTACCGTTATCAAGAAAGCCAACGATAGAAGGCGTTGTTCTGCGGCCTTCGCTATTGGCAATCACAACCGGTTCGTTGCCTTCCATAACGGCCACGCACGAGTTGGTTGTTCCTAAGTCAATTCCAATTATTTTTCCCATGATATTTTCAGTGTTTAATTTCTAGTTAGTTACTCACCCTTCTCAAGGGTTATGCCAAGGGCTTTTTAAGGTCAAATTGTGACACAATGGCAGGATAAGGCTATTGCTTGAGTGTGCTAATAGGACGCGCGTGCAGACTGCTAAGCCTGTTTTGACAAATCTCCTTAACTTCGATGCCTTTATTGAACGTATTGAACATCGCAACTTATATTGAGCATACCAATCTGAGCCCTACTCTTACCATTAGAGATATTGATAAACTGGTGGAAGAAGCGGGCAAATACGGGTTCTTTGGTGTGTGTGTGCCGCCCTTTTGGGTAAAGCGTGCTCAGCGCGAAATAGGAAAAGAAAATATAAAACTGATTTCCGTGGCCGGATTTCCACTAGGCTATAACATGACCGAAACCAAGCTGGAGGAAATCAAGAGAGCCATTGATAATGGTGTTGATGAAATTGATGTAGTGTGGAATGTAACCTCATTTAAAACGGGAATCCCCTGGACGAAAATTGAGTTGGCCAAATGTAGTAAGCTGACCCACGATCATCAGAAAATAATAAAGGTAATTATTGAGACTGCGTATCTTTCCGATCAGGAGATTGTGGAGGCTTGTAAATTATGTGCAGATGCCGGAGCTGATTTTATAAAAACGTCTACAGGCTTTGCACCCAGTGGGGCGAAGGCAGAACATATCACGCTGATGAGAAAATCGCTTCCACCGGGTGTGGGTATAAAGGCTTCTGGTGGGATCAAAACGTATGAACAGGCATTGGCAATGATTGAAGCAGGAGCCGACAGAATAGGAACATCTTCAGGAATAAAATTAATTGAAACAACGCCCAACAACCATGAGTGATTTTTTAGCTAGCCTCTTTCCTTCAGTGGAATCTATTCCTACTCAGTTTAATCTAGGTTCTTATCAGGAGCAGCGAGAGTATCTCATTAACGGTGAACTTCGCATCTGGGCAGGCACACTGAACTCAGTAACAAGTCCGGTTTATTTAAAGGAGGGAAAAGGGTACCAACAAAAAATAATTGGCAGCACACCGTTGCTTACCAAGTATGAAGCTTTAGATGCCTTGGAGTCGGCTGTGAAAGCTTATGATTTAGGACATGGCACCTGGCCTACGATGAGTGTTGTACAACGCATTGAACATGTTGAACGCTTCTTGGTGGCGATGAGAAAGAAACGGGAGGAAGTAGTGAAACTGTTGATGTGGGAAATTGGCAAGTCGTTGAAAGATTCTGAAAAGGAATTTGACCGCACTTGTGATTACATCGTGGATACCATCAAATCATTGAAAGAACTTGATCGCAATTCTGCCAAACTCGTGGAAGAACAAGGGTTCATGGGTCAGATCAGGCGAGTGCCATTGGGTGTTGCCTTGTGTATGGGTCCTTTTAACTATCCATTGAACGAAACTTTTACTACGCTCATTCCTGCACTTATCATGGGGAACACGGTAGTCTTTAAACCTGCCAAATTTGGAGTGCTTCTCGTACGACCGTTGTTAGAAGCATTTCGCGATAGTTTTCCTCCCGGAGTAATTAATATCATCTACGGTCGGGGCCGCGATACAGTAGGGGCTATGATGGAAACGGGGAAGATTGATGTTTTTGCTTTCATTGGAACGAATAAAGGAGCAAATGATTTAAAAAAACTTCACCCGAAGCCTCATCGCCTTAAAGCAATTTTAGGTTTGGATGCGAAAAATCCCGCCATCGTTTTATCTGATGCGGACATGGACAATGCCGTAGCAGAATGTGTGATGGGATCGCTTTCTTTTAATGGACAACGTTGTACTGCATTAAAAATTCTGTTTGTTCACAAATCGATCGTTGACCAGTTTATTCAAAAATTTCTAGCCGAAGTAAAAAAACTTAAACCTGGCATGCCTTGGGAAACGGGAGTCGGGCTAACACCGTTGCCCGAGCCTGGTAAAACCGATTATTTAAAAGGGCTGGTTGACAATGCTAAGCAACATGGAGCAAAAGTGATGAATGAAAATGGTGGAGTGATGCTTCATTCGTTCTTCTATCCTGCCGTGCTTTATCCTGTAAATGAGCAGATGAGTGTTTATCATGAAGAACAGTTTGGCCCTGTTATCCCCATCGTACCTTTTGAAAGTGAGGATGAGCCTATCCGGTATGTGCTGAACTCCAACTTCGGCCAACAAGTAAGTATTTTTGGTCAAGACTCAAAACGAATAGCACGTTTGATGGATGCCTTCGTCAATCAAGTAGGCCGTATTAATCTAAATACGCAATGCCAGCGTGGCCCCGATTCATTTCCCTTTAATGGAAGAAAAGATTCAGCTGAGGGAACGCTTTCCATTGCCGATGCGCTGAGGGTGTTCTCCATTCGTACGCTGGTGGCGACAAAGAGCACGGATAATAATAAGCAAATTATCAGTCAAATAATTCATAATCGTGAGTCAGCATTTCTTAGCACTGATTACATCGTTTAATAAGTTGTTTTGAATGAAGCGATGCCTTTCAATATTAGTAACCGGAAAAGTTCAGGGAGTTTTTTATCGGGCTTCTGCCCGCGATAAAGCAAATGAACTTGAAGTTACAGGATTTGCCCAAAACGAAGAAGAGGGCTGCGTGCATATCATAGCCGAAGGTGAGGAAGAGCGATTAATAGAATTTGAAAAGTGGTGTTGGCAAGGTCCGCCACGCGCCAAGGTGGAGCATGTATTGACAGAACCGAGAGAAATAATGAACTTTGCTGCCTTTGAGGTAAAAAGATGATCTTAATAGTTAAGCCACAATTATAAGTTGCTGTTATGATGAATAAGACACTACTGCTGGTTTTGATTACTATTTTAGTTTCTTGTACAAAGAAAAATGAAATTTATTCTGTAGGTCAAATAAAAACTCCTCAGGGAGAGGTGCTCTTTTGGCTTTATGACGAAACCCCCAATCATAAGGCTGGCTTTACCAAACTAGCTACTACAGGGTATTTTGATTCGCTTACCTTCAATCGGGTTATAAAAAATTTTGTTGCTCAAGGGGGCTGCCCTGATACACCGGAAGGTTTCTCCCGTTCTCCTTATTTATTGCAACCTGAATTTATTGACACGATAAAGCATGTATATGGTGCTGTAGCCGCTGGCCGCGATGACAATCCCGAGAAGCTCTCGGCTATTTGCCAATTCTATATTGTTCACAATAAAAATGGATTAGCTCGTCTGGATGGAAACTATACCGTGTTTGGGCAAGTGTTTAAAGGAATGGATGTCATCGATGCCATTGTATCCGTAGAAAAGGATTCAACAGATACACCTCTTACACCAGTCACATTGAATGTAAATATCATCGACCTCACGGCCGATGAGTTAAAGAAGCTCGGATATACCGTTAAATAGAAGCTAAGTCTGCTACCTCGAAACTTTCAGCAGAAGCGCGCTTCATATATCCCTCATAGTCAAACGGAACATCACCTCCGCTCAGCAGACAACCTTCAGGGAGTGTAGGGTAAATCTCTTCATAGGTTTTTACCATATTCATGAATACTCGCCTATATACATGCGAACGGTTGATCTTGCCCGGATGATCGAGGCCTGCAGCACCAATGAGTTCTACAAAACTCTCCACCGTATTTTTATGGAAATTGGCTACGCGAGTTTTTTTGTCTTCTACAACAAGTCCCTTCATGAAATAAGGATCCTGAGTAGCCACACCCGTTGGGCATGTATTTTTATTACACTCCAACGCCTGAATGCAGCCGAGTGCCATCATCATGGCTCGCGCACAATTGCAGGTGTCGGCACCAAGTGCCATCGCTCTTAAAATGTGAAAACCGGTGAGTACTTTTCCGGAAGCAATCACTCGAATTTGCTTACGAATGCCAAATCCACGCAATGCATCATCAACAAAGGCCAATGCATCCAGCAGCGGCATGCCAACAAAATTCGTAAACTCAGGAGGTGCAGCACCAGTACCACCCTCACCACCATCAACCGTAATAAAGTCGGGATAGATATTGAGTTGCACCATCGCCTTGCAAATTGAAAGGAACTCGCTCTTGCGACCTACGCATAATTTAAAACCAACGGGCTTTCCACCAGAGAGGTCACGCAGTTTTTTTATGAAAAGTAATAATTCA
>JANNRV010000149.1:0-7030 GCA_031401775.1 Bacteroidia bacterium
CCTCGAAGTGATGACAACTTTATGATCTGCCCATTCGGATTTGCCAATGCAATTTCGGGGGCTTCTTTACCAATGGCTGTTACTTTCATCCTATCAACAAAACTTACAAATTCTTTTGTATGGGATAACATGGGATAAGCCTCCTTCATTTTTATGGCCGCATTTTCATAAAGATTGAAATATTGATCTCCATCAAAAGGGCTATTGTTTTGCAGAATATTCACAACCGCCAATGAAGCAGGTTGTTTCATTATTAATGTGGCGATGGAATCATAACCTACTTTTATAATTTCCTGATAGCGCCCCAGTAGAAAGGTAATTTTAGTTTCATCCTTTTTGACTACCGCCTCATTAAACTCCTGTTGTAACGTCATCATCTCCGGTGTGTTCTGTGCTGCTCCCAGCATCTGCTGAACCTTGTTAATCAAATCGCTTTCAGCGGACCCTTTCACTTCGGCATATCCCGAAGGGTCATTCCCGTCAACATTTAATTCAATATTGCTTTTGTTCAGGATGAGATTAATTGCCTGTCGGCCGTAAAAGGAGACCTGATAATATCCGGGCTCCGTAAGATGTATCATCTTTGCGAAAGTATAGTTATTCTTCAAAACGATTGTATCTCTTTTGCCGCTATTATCCGGCTTTAATTCCTGTATTGAAATCTCTCCGCTGCCGGGATGCCCAACACTGCCCTTGATGACAATGTCCCAACCGTTGTCTTTACTTTTTTCCTTCTCTTTTTCTACAGAAGAGCAACTCACAGTCGATAGTGTGAGAAGCATGGCTATACTTAAAATTTGCTTCGTCATGTATTTTATCATTCTAATTTTTTTAATAATAATGCCGTGGCCACCTTAGGATCCACTTTGCCCTTGCTTCGCTTCATCACCTCTCCCATAAACATAGTCAAAATTGCTTTTTTACCATTCTTGTATTCCTCTACCTTCAACGGAAACTCCTTAATGATTTGTTCCACAATAGGTAAAATAGAATCCTCACTACTATCCTGAATCAAGTTCAATTGCTGCGCCAGTTCCTGTGCAGATTTTTCCGGATTCTTCAATAACTCGGGGAATAGATTTTTTGAAGCAATTGAGAAATTGATTCTACCTGCATCAATAATCGAAATCAACTCGGCTATTCGATTGGGTGGAATAGGGAATTGATCGGCAGAAATAGCTGCTTCATTCAAATAAGATTTTACGGGTCCCATTATCCAGTTCGATGCCGCTTTATAATTTTTGGTCAGTTTACACACTTCTTCAAAATAGAGTGCCACCTCTTTAGCGTCAGTGAGCACCATTGCATCGTATCCGGAAAGTCCATAGTCGCTGATGTACTTTTTATACAGTTCCCGAGGAAGAGCAGGCATAGAAGACTTTATCCTACTTAGCCATTCTTCGGAAACGACTAAAGGACTTAAATCCGGATCGGGGAAATACCGATAGTCATTCAACTCTTCTTTCGTACGCATACTATGGGTTAATCCGGTGTTAGCATCAAATGTTCGTGTTTCGGAAAGAATAGCATTTCCCTTCATTAATTCTTCAATTTGTCTAAGCACCTCTCGATCAATGGCACGCTGTACATTGCGTATGGAATTCATATTCTTGACCTCCACCTTTTTTCCGAATTCCTTGGCACCCGTCAACATCAAAGAAATATTTGCATCACAACGCAAAGAACCTTCTTCCATGTTGCCATCACAGATCTCCAGGTAACGAACCAGCTTCCTGATTTCGGTGAGAAAAGCATAAGCTTCATCTGAACTTCGAATTTCAGGATTGGTAACAATCTCGATCAGAGGAACCCCCGCACGATTAAAATCAACGAGCGTATCGGTCTCCTCATCAAGATGGATAGACTTACCTGCATCTTCTTCGATATGGATTCTGTGCAGGCCAATGCTACTCTCCTCTCCCTCTTTGGTATTGATGGTTACGTATCCACCCAAGCAAATGGGTGTGCGATCCTGCGTGATCTGGTAGCCCTTTGGAAGGTCAGGATAGAAATAATTTTTTCGATCGAATATCTGAAGTCGGGATATTTCTGAATTACACGCTAAACCCATTTTGATGGCATATTCTGCTACCTTCTTGTTAAGCTTAGGCAATGTGCCCGGGTGCGCCAGGCTAATTACACTGACGTGCGTATTGGGTGCTCCTCCATATTCCGCGGAGTCGCCTGCATAAATCTTGCTCTTGGTTAAGAGTTGAGCATGAACTTCTAAGCCGATGACTACTGTATATTTATCTCGTACTTCCGTAGTCATGGATTGATACTAAATTTGAAATAAATCTAAATAATCCAGCCCCTTAATCTTTTTGAAATCGGCAGAGTTTCGTGACAAGAGTGTTAAGCCGGATACGAAGCTCGTGGCTGCAATAATCGCATCAGGTAACTTTATTTTGTGCTGCTTTCTTATTACGATCGTGCGATCAACAATTTCATCTGTTAATCCAATGACTGTTGAAACTTTAACTAGCTCTTTAACTCCGACTGTGACAAGGGGAAAGCCTAAAAGTTCAATTTTGGTGATAATCGAAATCCGAGGATCTTCATCGAAACACTTTGCTAATAGAATACCGCCCGCTTTGGGAATACGGTTGGCTGAGAAGTCAATGATTACATTGGTATCAATCAGATACTTCTTTCCCATTCACTTCTAATTTTCTTCAGTTCCTTATCTAACTCTTTGGCTTGGTTAGTCGAAATACTCCCCGCTAAACGTTCGGATAATTTTTTCTTGCTACCCTTAGACTTTCCCTTTAAAACCCTAATCAACTGCATGTCCTCCAAATCCTGAATAAGTTTAAGGGCCTTGTTATTATTTATTTCTATCGTCAATTGTGTCATACTTCATTTCTTTATACAAAAGTAATAATATAAAAACCAGAAGGTTAACAATCAGCCAATTAACTCCTTTGCTTTTTTCAATACCTTATCCAACCCTGCTAAGCTCTTCCCTCCTGCTGTAGCAAAGAAAGGCTGTCCACCGCCACCACCGTCAATTTCTTTTGCCAATTCTTTTACCATGTTGCCGGCATGAAACTTATTCGTCTTCTCCAGCTCTTCACCCACCATTACCGCCACCTGAGGCTTACCGTCAACATCTGCAGCTAAGATCATTAGTAAGTCAGTAAATTGATTGCGCAATCCATAGGCGATATTCTTGAGCACATCGGCATTCGGCACAGTTACTTTCTCCATCACGAGGGTATAGTCCTTTGACTTGACCCCTTTTTTAACCAACTCATCCTTCAGAAAATTGGCTTGCTGCTGATAGAGTACCTCAAGTTTTTTCTCCAACTGCTGTCTTTCCTCCATCAAATTTTTTGCAGCAGAGATAACATCTTTAGAACTTTTAAGAATGGACTTTACTTCATTGAGTAATTCTATTTCCTCATTTACAAATTGCTCTGCTCCCTCTGCCGTTACTGCCTCAATTCTCCTAACACCAGCCGCTACTGAGCTTTCAGCTAATATTTTGAACAATCCAATCTGCCCGGTTGCCGGAACGTGTGTACCTCCACAAAGTTCAACGGAGAATTTGGGATCAAAGGTAATCACACGCACAAAGTCCCCATACTTCTCGCCAAACAAAGCCATGGCACCAAGGCCTTTTGCCTTTTCGATAGGAACATTGCGCTGTTCGTTCAGTTGAATATTCTCACGTATCTTCTGATTTACTATCTTCTCAACATTTTTAATCTCCTCATCGGTCATTGCAGCAAAATGAGAGAAGTCGAAGCGCAAAATCTTTTCACTTACCAAAGAACCTTTTTGTTCTACGTGCTTACCTAAAACCTGACGAAGGGCAGCATGAAGTAAGTGAGTAGCGGAGTGATTGCACATTGAGAGTCTGCGCTTAGACGGATTCACGGTTACTTTAAAATTGCTATCCAATTGAGCTGGCATTTTCTCAGTGTAGTGAACGATCAAATCATTTTCCTTTTTGGTATCAATTACCGAAATCTTCTCTCCATTAGATTCAATGATACCGGTATCTCCCACCTGCCCACCGCTTTCAGCATAGAAAGGGGTTTTATCTAATACGAGTTGATAAAGTTCCTTGTCTTTCTGTTTTATCTTGCGGTAGCGAGCAAGTTTTGAAATAGATTCTAAAAATTCATAGCCAATGAATTCTACTTTATCTATTTCATTAATAACAACCCAGTCTCCTGTTTCTTTCGCGGCAGCAGATTTAGAGCGGGATTTTTGTTTTTGCATTGCTTCGCTGAATCCATGCTCATCTAAAGATAAGCCACGTTCGCGTGCAATCAAAGACGTAAGGTCAAGTGGAAAGCCAAACGTATCGTACAGCTCAAAAGCAACTTCACCGCTAATTACCTTTGCTTTGGCTTCAGCTTGAATACCGTCCATTCTCTTCAATCCTTTTTCCAGCGTATGTAAAAAAGAATTCTCTTCTTCATGTACTACCCTACCCACATAATCGGATTGTTGATATAATTCCGGGAATGCTTTTTTCATTTGATCCGCCAAAATGGGAACAAGCTTATAAATGAAGGGCTCTTTAAAATTCAAATAAGAAAATCCATAACGAACCGCCCTTCTCAATATTCTTCTGATCACATAACCAGCGCCTGTATTAGATGGAAGTTGTCCATCTGCAATGGCAAATGAGACTGCTCGAATATGATCCGCTAATACCCGAATGGCAACATCTTTCTGTGCATCAAGACCATACGTAACTCCAGCTTCTTTGGCAATGAAGTTTATCAACGGACTAAAAACATCCGTCTCATAATTTGAAGTCTTCCCTTGTATGGCCATACAAAGTCGTTCGAAGCCCATACCTGTATCTACATTTTTTGCAGGTAGTGGTTTGAGCACGGTTAACTCTGAACGCAACTTCTCACGCGCTTTCTTATCCGTATTACTTCCACTTAAATCAAATTGCATTAAGGCATTCGATCCTCCTTTCTGCGGATTCCAGGACCGCTCGAACTCCATGAATACAAGATTCCAGATTTCAACAACCTGCGGATGATCGGCATTCACCAACTCTTTCCCCGGCTTCTTTTTTACTTCCACTGCCGGACGCAAGTCAATATGTATTTCAGAACAAGGGCCACATGGACCCACATCGGCCATCTCCCAAAAATTATCTTTCTTGTTGCCGAGAATGATTCTGTCTGCTGCAACAAATGATTTCCATAAGTCAAATGCTTCTTGATCGATAGCGAGGTTATCATCTTTATCGCCACCAAAAACGCTTACATATAATCTGTCTTTAGGAAGTTTATAAATTTCAGTGAGTAATTCCCATGCCCAGGCAATGGCCTCTTTCTTGAAATAATCTCCGAAGCTCCAGTTACCCAGCATCTCAAACATAGTGTGGTGGTAGGTATCGTGACCAACATCTTCCAGATCGTTGTGCTTACCACTTACGCGAAGACATTTTTGCGTATCGGCAACACGTTTACTTTTAGGTGTTGCGTTGCCCAAAAAGAAATCTTTGAACTGCACCATACCTGAGTTGGTGAAGACCAAAGCAGGATCATTCTTAAGGACAAGAGGAGCCGAAGGAACAATTTGATGCCCTTTGCTCTCGAAGAAATCAAGGAATTTCTGCCGTATCGTACCCGAATCCATCACTTCCATATTGCTTTTTGACATTTTTCCGCCTACCGGGTATTAGGCCGGGTAGGAATTTTCTCTATATTTAAGGTCTTGAAAACCTCAATAACCCACAAAATTAACCGCTCATCGCTCATAAAGAAGCGAAAGCTTGAATTTTGGGACCGGTGAGTAAAGCGGCAACCCTATTAACTTAGAATGACGCTCAAGTCAAAATATTTCTATAATCAGGAAACACTGCGGTTCGAAAGAACAAGGCTTTCTTTCTTTAGTGTCTTGCTCTACCTCATAGGGCTACTCTGCTTTGGTGCCTTATTTTTTGTAGGCCTGATCTTTTTACAAAATCATATTATTGAAACTCCCACCGAAAAATCATTGCGCGCTGAAAATAAGGCGATGAAGAAATATAAGGTTGAACTTGTTTCTCAACTGGAATCTTCCAAGGCAGCTCTTACTGAATTAAGATCAAATGATAGAGCCCTTTACGAAAGGATTTTTTCTGAAAAAATGCAAGTCTACAATTCAAAGGGTAGTCTAGCTCACCGATCGACTAAATCAAATAGGGAAATTCTATTGGCTGACGCCTTCTCGTTTAGTGCACTGACCTCCTCGTTTCAATCAAAATTTACAGAATTGAATGCCACGGCAAGATCGCATAGTCTTCATTTTGGTGAGCGTGCAACCGTTAAGAAAGAAGATGTTTCCTGGCTCACGAAGGTTCCCTCCTTTGCTCCAGTTGCTGATTTTAAGCCTTCTCATTTAGTTTCCGGATATGGGATACGAATTAATCCTTTTCATAAAGGCAAGTATCATCACGATGGTATTGACATTGCATCTCCAAGAGGCTCCGATGTATTAGCCTCTTCTGCTGGCTTGGTAACAATGATCAAGAAAAGCGATCTCCAGGCGGGTTATGGAAATTATATTGAGATTGATCATGGCAATGGCTATGTAACCCGGTATGCGAACCTGGGCGATGTTGTGGTGAGGCTTGGGCAAAAGGTAGCAAAGGGTCAATCTATAGGAATAATCGGAATCAGTGGCGGATCTATTGCCCCGCATGTTCACTACGAAGTATTGAAAGATGGCAAGAATATGGATCCCGCTAATTACCTGGTTCACGGTTTAAGTGCAGCACAATATGATGAAGTAATCAAAGCCAGTAAGAAACAAAATCAGTCATTAGATTAGTGAAATCAAATTTCCGATATAATCCCGAGACTTGTAAATACGAACCTGTCATCGTGACGGGCAAAATACTTCCTAAAAATGCTTTGGTGTTTCTTGGGATCTCATTTTTAATTGGGCTGTGCGGATTAATTTATTTCAACAGCAAGTATCCATTATGGGACGAGACGCAATTGAATATTCAGAATCAGACGTTAAAGACTTCCTGGGATATTCTTAATGAAGGCCTTGAAAGAACATC